>JAYVJU010000144.1:0-8585 GCA_043769035.1 Ferruginibacter sp. | reverse complement strand
CAGATTTTTTTATTATTTGCCAGGCCAACAGCAATACACAAATAAAGGCCATTGCAGATTTTATAGAAGAAGATGTAAAAGATAAATGTGGCGAAGCAGTGTACAAACATGAGGGAAGGCAGGCGCAGCAGTGGATTTTGATTGACTACATTAATGTAGTGGTGCATATTATGCTGCCAGAGCCGAGGAAATTTTACCAGCTGGAAGAGATGTGGAGCGATGGAGCAGTAATGGAACATAACGATTAAAAATACCGGCAAATAAATTTTACCTGCATTTAAAATAATACTCAAACCCAATCGTCTTTAATTTATCAGCAATTAGTAAATTTTAAGTGCGAACAAAACATAGCAAATCAATAACATGAATCAACAAAGCAGTAACAGGAAACCCGGCCCTGATAATAATACCCCTCCAACAGGAGACGATCCGCAAAAAAAGAAAAGTAAGTTTAATATATACTGGGTATATGGGATTTTTATTGTTGGCCTTATAATCTGGAACCTGGTACGTGGTGTAAGCTCTGATGGCATTGAAACCGATAAGCTTAAGTTTTACCAAATGGTAAAACAGAACGATATCGAGAAGATGGTAGTCATCTCAAACAAAACACCTTCTATTGTTCGGATTTTTGTTAAGCCTGACAGTTTAAAAGCTAAAGAGGCATATTATAAAAAATTATGGACAGATGAGGATGCTGCAAAAAAATATGATTTATTAAAAAAATCAAAAGGCCCGCAATTGTTTTTTACCATTGGCGACCCAAAAACTTTTGAAGCCCAAATGGAAGAAGAGTTTTATAAACCAAATCCAGATGTTGCAAAAGTAATACCCGAATTTAAAACAGAAGGTGAGTTTTTTGGACAGCTCATCAGCACACTATTACCCATTTTATTAATCGGTTTATTATTTGTGTTAATGATGCGTAAGGTTGGCGGGCCAGGCGGTGGCGGTGGACCAGGCGGTATTTTTAATATCGGAAAATCTAAAGCTACTTTATTTGATAAAGGCACAAGGGTTAATATAAATTTTGGCGATGTTGCAGGTTTAGATGAAGCCAAAGTGGAAGTGATGGAAATTGTTGACTTCTTAAAAAACCCAAAAAAATACACCGCCCTTGGTGGTAAAATACCAAAAGGTGCTTTATTGGTTGGCCCTCCGGGTACAGGTAAAACATTATTGGCAAAAGCTGTTGCCGGCGAAGCACAGGTTCCCTTCTTTAGTTTAAGTGGAAGTGATTTTGTGGAAATGTTTGTAGGCGTGGGTGCCAGTCGTGTAAGAGATCTTTTTAAACAGGCAAGAGAAAAAGCGCCTTGTATAATTTTTATAGATGAGATTGATGCCATAGGAAGGGCAAGAGGAAAAAATGTGATGATGAGTAATGATGAAAGAGAAAATACATTGAATCAGTTGTTGGTGGAAATGGATGGCTTTGGTACCGACTTAGGTATTATCATTCTTGCAGCTACCAATCGGCCAGATGTATTGGATACTGCATTGTTACGTCCGGGCAGGTTCGATAGGCAGATAACTATTGACAGACCCGACCTTGTTGGAAGAGAAGCCATTTTTAAAGTACATTTGCAACCGATAAAAATTTCTCAAACCTTAGATATACATAAGTTAGCCGAACAAACTCCCGGTTTTGCTGGTGCAGATATTGCCAATGTATGTAACGAAGCCGCATTAATTGCTGCCCGTAATAATAAGGAAGCAGTAGATATGCAGGATTTTCAGGATGCTATCGACAGGGTAATTGGCGGATTGGAAAAGAGAAATAAGATAATTTCTCCCGAAGAAAAAGAAATTATTGCTTACCACGAGGCAGGCCATGCTATTTGCGGCTGGTACCTGGAGCATGCTTATCCATTATTAAAAGTTACAGTAGTACCAAGAGGAAGCGCTGCATTGGGTTACGCCCAGTACACACCGAAAGAGCAGTACCTGTACAATACCGACCAACTTATGGATCAGATTTGTATGACATTGGGCGGCAGGGCAAGTGAAGATATTTTCTTTGGTAAAATAAGTACCGGTGCAAGCAACGATTTACAGCAGATAACAAAAATTGCTTACAGCATGATTACCGTATATGGTATGAATGACAAAGTGGGTAATATCAGTTATTACGACCCCAGCCAGGAAAATATGTTTACCAAACCATTCAGTGAAGAGACTGGTAAAATGATTGATGAAGAGGTGCGTAAACTAATAGAAAATGCTTACCAGATCACTAAAAAATTACTGATAGAAAAAAAGAGCGACGTAGAGAAACTGGCAAAAGAATTACTGAAAAAAGAAGTATTGTTTAAAAGCGATGTAGAAGCATTGATTGGTAAAAGGCCGTACGAAGAAAAGAAAGCTTTGGATATAGTTGTTGACCCGAAAGAAGAAGTAAGTGAAACACCAGGTACAACAATGCCGGAAGAACTTAAAACACCACCAGCAATTTAAATTTTGTTATGCCTACTTCACCGGCTAAAGAAAATATTTTAAAACGCATAAGGCAGGCACTGAGTAATCCGGTGCCTTTGCCTTTTCCTCAAAGTGAAGGCACCAATTCAGTTTTTTTACCTGCGCCTGACGACCTGGAAGTGGTGTTTGCCCAGGAGTTTGTAAAAATACAGGGTAGGTTTGCTTTTTGCACCAGCGAAGATGATATGGTACAGCAACTGCAACAATTATTAGCAGAAAAGCAATGGACAAAAATATATTGTAACGAAGATAAATGGAATGCAGCTTTCAGTAACACCATCAGCCTTTCTACCTGCGATGCTTCAATAACCGGCTGCGAATTTTTAGTAGCCCGTACCGGAACTATTGTAATGAGTGCTGCACAGCAAAGCGGACGAACAGTAAGTGTGTATGCACCTGTTCATATTTGTATTGCTTATACCAACCAGTTAGTGTACGATATTAAAGATGCCCTGCAAACACTTAAAGAAAAATACGCAGGCAATATCCCTTCTCTTATTACTTTTGCCAGCGGGCCAAGCCGCACTGCCGATATTGAAAAAACCCTGGTTACAGGTGTACACGGCCCTAAAGAAGTGTATTGCTTTTTGGTAGATGCACACCAATAAAATTGTATATTTGATTAATGAACTCTTCAAAAACATATAGGGTAGTACTACGTAAAGAACCTGAAGGAACTTATACTGCTATTGTACCTGCGTTACCCGGATGTATTACCTGGGGAGAAAACATTGAACATGCAATGGAAATGGCTAAAGAAGCTATTGAAGGCTATATTGAAGTTTTAAAAGAAGAGGGTGAACCAGTGCCGGACGATAATGAAACTTTGGAGTACTCTCTTCAATTAACAGCATAAATTTAGAAAAGTGCGATTTTGTTTTAATATCAGATTGCTTTATTCATTATAGATTAAGACAACACATTTTTTTTGTCGCTACTTTTGCTTCATGAATCAAAGTCCACAACATTTAATTAAATTACTTGAGGCAAAAGGATTTATCCTGAAAAGGATTAACGGCAGTCATCATATTTATTTTCATCGGGAATTAAGAAAAACAGTTGTGGTGCCCGTGCATGGAAAAAAGGATATCCCGAACGGAACATTTTTAAGTATTATAAAACAGGCAGGTATTTCAAAAGAAGAAATATAAAGATGAAGAACGAAAGCCGGCAACTATTTGTATATGGTTCACTTCGCAGTGGATTTCAACATGCTGCTTACCAGTATATGGCTAAATATTTTCAGTTATCGGGCCATGCTACTGTAAAAGGTAAACTATACGATATGGGAGATTATCCTGTGGCTTTACCAACAACAGAAGAAAAATTTATACAGGGAGAATTATATATTCTTAACGAAGCCGATGATTTGTCTTACGTAATTGGCCAGCTGGATGATTACGAAGGTTTATATGCCGAAGAAGGCGAAACACCTTTATATAAAAGAGAACTGGCAACCATTTTTTGTAACGGCCAGTCATCAACAGCATGGATCTATTGGTTTAATGGCAGTGTTAACAGCCTGCAGGAAATTGAATCAGGCGATGTGCTTGAATTTATGCGCCAGAAAAATAAATTATAAGATTGATGGAAGTTGCTGCCAATAAAAAAATCTACTTCCTGTCCGATTTCCACCTCGGTGCACCAACAGCCGAAACAAGCCTGCTTCGGGAAAAAAAAATAATTGCTTTCTTAAATGAAATAAAAACAGACGCCGCAGAAATTTTTATTGTTGGCGACCTGTTCGACTTCTGGTACGAGTACAAAACCGTAGTACCAAAAGGTTATGTACGGATATTGGGCAAGCTGGCCGAAATTACCGATAGCGGTATCCCCATTCATTTTTTTGTGGGCAACCACGATATGTGGATGAAAGATTATTTTCAAAAAGAGCTTAACATACCTGTGTATTTTCAACCCGTACCTTTTGAATTTAATGGCAAAAAATTTTTAGTAGGCCATGGAGATGGTTTAGGGCCTGGTGATAATGGTTATAAATTCTTAAAAAAGATTTTCCGCAATAAAGTATGCCAGTGGTTATTTGGCATACTTCCGCCCTATATTGGAATGGGTATTGCCAATTATTTCAGCCGTACCAGCCGTGCACAAACCGGCAGTACCGATGAAAAATTTTTAGGAGAAGATAAAGAGTGGCTGATCATTTATTGTAAAGAAATTTTACAAAAAGAAAAAATCGACTACTTTGTTTTTGGCCACAGGCATTTGCCCATAAATTTTAACTTACCGCAAGGCAGCCTTTACATTAATTTAGGCGACTGGATAAAGTATGACAGCTATGCAGTGTTTGATGGTACGAATTTAGAATTGAAATATTATGCCCCGACCCCTCCTATCCTCCCCCAAGGGGAGGGATATTGAGGAGAACAAAGCAAAGATTGAACTTTTATTAAAAAAAATTACTTGCAAAAAGCAAAAAACATACTCTTCTCTTTTCTGTGCTTCTGTGTTTCTGTGGCAATATCCATTGATGCGAAGTCGCAAAGTGATACTGCATTTTCTTTCTTAAAAATCATCAAAGGCAAATACACTTCTTTTACGGTAGATAATTTAGATAATATTTACCTGATTACTGCTACCAATCAATTAAAAAAAATAAATGGTAATGGAGACTCCGCAGGTGTGTTTAATGATGTGAAACGCTTTGGAACACTTACCACAATTGACGTAACTAATCCTTTAAAAATTTTATTGTACTATAAAAGTTTTGCAACTGTAGTTGTGCTCGACAGGTTTCTTAACACCCGTAATACTATCAACTTCCGTAAACAAAATATCTTTTCGGTTCAAAGCATTACCACATCTTACGATAATAATATCTGGCTGTTTGATGAACAGGATTACAAACTGAAAAAAATTGACGATGATGGCAGGCTGTTACAGGAAACAACTGATTTTAGAATGTTGTTTGACTCTGTACCGTCGCCAATTAACCTGGTAGACAAAGATAATTTTGTGTACCTGTACGATACAACAAAAGGCTTTTACATTTTTGATTATTATGGGGCCTTTAAAAACAGGCTTCCATTTTTAAACTGGAGTAATATTGCAGTGTCTGCAAAAAACATGTATGGTTTTAGCAACAATAAATTATTCAGCTACCAATTACAATCGCTTACTTTAAAAGAATACCAGCTCCCTGGTTTTCTTGCAGGTTATAATGCAATAAAAGCCATCAATGGAAAACTTTACCTGCTTAAAGATGATGGCGTTTATATTTACCAGGTAAAATAATTTCAAGTTGTATTTGTAAATTAACCCCATTACTTATTGCGTATTCAGCATTCATCAGTTTTCTGTAATTTTATTCCATGGAATTTTTAGACCGTATTTTTTTAGATAACACCGTAAGAAGTTATTGTATTGTTGCAGGTATTATTTTAGTAGTGCTTGTATTAAAGCGCTATTTTTCCCGGTACATTGCAGCAATTTTATATCGCCTGTTTCACCACGTTTGGAAAACGGTTGGCAAAAAAAGTTTTGTAGACCTTGTGATTGAACCACTGGAATGGTTGTTGGTTATTTTAATTGCCGTATTTGCTATTGACAAATTAAACTTCCCTTCGGCCTGGCAATATAAAATTTACGGTCATGCCATTGATGAAATTCTTACCAAAATTGGGATAGCTGTTATCATTATTTTCTTCACCCGTTTTTTATTAAGGATAATTGATTTTATTGCGCTGGTACTTGAAAAGAATGCTGCCATCACTACCGATAAAACTGATGACCAGCTGGTAATTTTCTTTCGTGATTTTTTAAAAGTAATTGTTGGTATTATTGGTGTGCTGTTGCTGATAAAAGCCTGCTTTAACCAACCCATTGGCGGCCTGCTAACCAGCCTTAGCCTTGTTGGTGCCGCAGTGGCATTAGCAGCAAAAGAAAGCCTGGAAAATTTAATTGCATCATTCATCATTTTCTTTGATAAACCTTTTACAGTTGACGATACCGTAAAAGTAAATGCCGTAACAGGCAGTGTTGAAAGAATTGGTTTACGCAGCACACGTATCCGTACGGCAGATAAAACATTGGTTACAGTACCCAATAAGCAAATGGTGGATAGTGTGGTAGATAACTGGAGCATGCGTACACACCGCCGCGGAGAAATAAAATTAGAACTGGCTGTAAATACATCTGCCGCAGCCATACAAACTGTTATCAGTAAAATAAAAGAATTACTGGCTGCTGATAAACAATATATCACTGCATATACAGTGCATCTTACCGAAATAAATAAAACAGGCAATACCATACTGGTAGAATATTTTACCCACCCGGTATTAATTGAAGAATTTACACAGTTAAAAGAAGTATATTTTTTTGCTGTAAAAAAAATACTGGAAGAAAATAAAATTGCAATGGGCAGCCTTGTTAATGTTGAAACTATCCTGACCAATCAACCTGTAAATGGATAATAATTTAAGGAGTTTTCTAAAGCGGTTACTTTAAAAGAAATAATTGCACCCTTGCATTAAGTGCTTTTTGCTGTGGATTTTTTCCTGTATTCAATGGTCGTGTTGCGCCAAAATTTTCTACTGAAAAAATACGGCTGAGAGGAATATAGCGGGATAGTAAATATCCTTTTACCAGTGTGGCTCTTTCCATTCCTAAGCGGTCGCAAACCTGCCTGATACCTTCCTGTTTGTCAGCATGTCCCTGAATATTTATGGTAAAAGAAGGATCTTGTTTTAACGCCCACACAACACTATCTAAAATTTTATAGGCAGAAGCAGACAGCGATGCCTGTTCAGTTTCAAAAGGTATAATTATTGCAGCTTTATCGGGACAACCCTTATTAGCAGCATATCCAAATTCATCTGCACAGGCATCCGCAGAATCAACAATACCATCTTCATCCCTGTCTACAATTTTGGGCGGTGGTGGCGGCACCGGATAATTCAATATCAACTCTGCCCTGCAATTCAATGCATGACCATCTTTGTTTACATTACTATTGCCAGACCTTGCTGCACCCATGCCCTGCACAATTACTATCCTGTTTTCTTTAATTCCGCGGCCCAGTATATAATCCCTTACAAATAAAGCCCTGTTCAACGAGAGGTATTTACAAATGGTATCACTGCCTTCATCAAAATGTGCATAGCCATTTATAGAAAGCGTTATGGCATCATTTTTTAATAACTTATTAACCACGCTATCAATTACTTCATACGTAAAGGCGTGGTACAGGGCAGATTGTTTATATTCAAACGGAATCAATATAAGTGACGAATCGCTGTAAGCAGTACGATTTTCTATTTGAGAATAATTATATGGCCTTGCAGAAACTGCAATGCTGTTTAAAAAGAAGAGTAAGAGTAAAAAAGAGGTTACATTTTTCATCCGGAATACCATCGGCTAAATTTACGACTTTATTCCTGCAATAATGATACCGATTAGCGCTATTCCTTTTGTTAATTTATTAGCTAAACATTAGTTGAAGCAAATTGCCGTTCTACTATTTTATACCTGTACTCAAAAATATGCTGCAATTGTTTTTTAACGAAAAGGGTATTGGCAATATCTCCCAAAAACCAAAGGGGTAGTTTGTAATGTACAATATCTGTCATTTCAACACCGCCATCAACTACTTTAAAATGATGCTGGTGATGCCACATGCTGTAGGGGCCAAATCGTTGTTCATCCACAAAATATTTTTTGTCCTCTACATGAGTTATCTCCGTCATCCAGTATAAAGGAATGCCCAAAACAGGACTTACTTTGTATTCAATAATCTGGCCGGGATACATTTTATCGCCATGATATTTTGAAATAACATTAAACCCCATATTGGCTGGTGTTATTTTTTTAAGATTAGCGGGGCTGCTGAAAAAATCCCAGGCCTCATCCAGCGAAATGGGTAATTGCTGTATGGTTTTAAAACTGTAAACTTTACTCATATTAATTTGTATTCAGGTTCATCTTAAAACATAAAAGTGTTCAGTTTGTTTAAAGTACCTGTATTTATCCCGATTTTTTCGGGAGGGCTTTGGGGTTTATCTTTGGTAAATGCAGGATTACCGCAACATCTTACAAAAAAAATTTAGTGAAGAATACAATAAACTAAACGATCAGCAACGCAAAGCTGTGGA
>JAYVJU010000143.1:0-16568 GCA_043769035.1 Ferruginibacter sp. | reverse complement strand
AAACCCTTTTTGCGGAGAGTATAAAATAACGGGCAATGGTAAAGAAACAGGATGTTTGCTGCCATCTTCATGAATCATATCAAAAAAGTGAAAGTCGTGGCCGTCCATAATATGGCCAAAAATCACCCCTTTCATATCTAATCCTTTCTTCTCTTTTTCGCCATGTTCTTCCTTATCATGCCCCTGCGCAAAACTGTTGTTTGCAAAAACAGTTAAAAAAAGGCTGAAAGCCAATACCAGTAACGATTTTAAACACTTGTCAAGCATACAAATCCCTTATTTTGGCGCAAAGATAAGGCGGCAGGCGGGAAATTAAAAATTGAAGGGAATAAAATCAGAGGATTATTGCAGTTGCAGCCCTGAATTTTAAAACTGGTACACAATAGCATTGCAATGCATGCCTGCACCAACAGATGCCATTACAACTTTCATTCCCGGGTTGATGCTGTAATTACCCAGCTGATGCTTACGGATAAGATCCAGCATGGTAGGGATGGTAGCAACCGACGTATTGCCTGTAAAATCAATGGTGGTAGGTATCTTGGTGTCAAAATTCAGCCCTTCAATATTATACATTTGAGCCAGGTTATTGGCAAATGCATGCAGCATTTTACCATTGGCCTGGTGAAATAAAAACATATCAACATCGGCAGCATTCAGCCCGGCTTTATCTAAAGCTGCTTTTATTACTTTGGGCACCCAAACTGTGGCGTATTTATAAACATCTTTACCATTCATTTTAAATAAAGTGGGGGCATCAAGGGCCTTATTATAAGAACCACTTAAATAGATACAGGCAAGGTCTTCCTGTGCATGAGAGAATGTGGCGTAAGAAATGATTCCTGCATCTCCGGTATCGGTGCCTGAAATAACAGCAGCGCCGCAGCCATCGGCTAAAATCATCGAATCCAAATCGTGTGGATCTAAAAGGCGGGAGGCAACTTCAATACCAACTACCAATACATTTTTAGCATCGCCCATTTGTATAGCCTGGTGAGCCTGTATTATACCCTGCAGCCAGCCGGGGCAGCCAAATAAAATATCGTAGGCAAAACATTGGTAATTGGTTATTGCCAACCTGTTTTTTAAAAGCGCCGCCATATTGGGTACGGTATGAAACCCTTTGCCATCTTCCAGCATATTGCCGGCATTATGGGCAATAATAATTCCATCAATTTGGTTTTTATCAATACCGGCGTCTTTAATAGCATTCGAGGCAGCAGCAACCATTAATGGAACAGAATCTCCTTTTTCAGAAATATACCTTCGTGATTTGATGCCGGTAATAGCTTCAAGTTTGGCAACTATTTCTTCATTTGGCTTGGCACTTACTACTCCATTTTCATCCATAAACTGCCGGTTTAAAAACCAGGAGTTTTCTATTACCCTTTCCGGCAAATGGCTGCCCGTTCCTTTTATTATCGTTTTCAATGTTTAACTAATTATTCATAAAGCAAAATCGCAATCACATTTTTCAATTCATTCATTCATCTAATCTACACCATCTTTACCTTCTTTTCAAACTGCATTTTATGCAGCTGGTAATAAAAACCCTGCTTTGCCAGCAGCTCTTCGTGGGTACCCATTTCTTTAATTTCTCCTTTATCCAATACCATAATTTTACTGGCTTTGCGGATGGTGCTTAAGCGGTGGGCAATTACAACAGAGGTACGGCCGGCAATCAATGTATCAATGGCATGTTGTATCAGGTTTTCGCTTTCGGTATCTACAGATGAAGTTGCTTCGTCTAAAATTAATATTGATGGGTTATATAATAATGCCCGTACAAAAGATAATAACTGGCGCTGGCCAAGAGAAAGTGTGGCACCTCTTTCCATTACATTATAATCGTAATTGCCAGGCAGCTGCATAATAAAATCATGTATGCCGATAAGTTTTGCGGCCTGTATAACAGCCTCTTTTTTTATATCAGGGTTGCGTAGTGTTACATTATCGATAACAGAACCACTGAATAAAAATACATCCTGCAGCACTACACCAATATGGCTTCTCAGTGCATCCAGCTGGTACTCCTCAATATTTTTTTTATCTATTTTAATGGAGCCTTTTTGTATATGATACAGGCGGTTTAATAAACTGATGATGGATGTTTTGCCACTGCCCGTGTGCCCCACAATGGCCAGTGTTTCTCCTGCATTAATGGTAAAAGAAATATTTTTTAAAACATAATTTTCGTTGTTATAGGCAAACCATACTTTATCAAATGCTACAGCGCCTGCTATTTTTGTATGAGTAATATTGCCTTCATTAACTGCGGTATCTTCATTATCCAGCACTTTAAAAACACGTTCGCTGGCAATCATACCCATTTGCAGTACATTAAATTTATCGGCAATAACCCTTAGCGGCCTGAACAACAGGTTTAAGCAAATAATAAATGAAGTTATAATGCCTGCAATATTATTTCTTTCATCTGCCGAAAGGGTTATCGCATCTTTTGCAGCCCACCAAACCAGCAAACCAATTGATAGTGCCATTACCAGCTCCACAACAGGAAAAAAAACAGAGTAAGCAAAAATGGCTTTTATGTTGGCGTTGCGGTGTTCTTTATTAATGGTATTGAATTTATTAAACTCTCTTTTTTCTGCAGCAAAAGCCTGTACCACACTCATGCCGGTAATATGTTCCTGCACAAATGCATTAAGGTTAGCAACTGCATTACGTACCCGTATAAAAGATTTGTTTACACTTTCTTTAAAAAAATAAGTGGCAATAATTAAGATAGGAAAAGGAACCAGGCAAACCAATGTTAACTGCCAGTCAACAATAAACATGTAAGTCAATACAGAGATAATGGAAAGCAGGTCGGCAATGATAGGGATAAGCCCATCGCTGAAAACATCGTTAACAGATTCTATATCGTTTATAGTACGGGTGGTAAGAGTGCCAATGGGGGTGGTATCAAACTGTTTTAAATTAAGATGAAGAATTTTATTATAAACTGTTGTACGCAGGTCCTTTACCACACTTTGCCCCAGCGATGCTGTAAGAAAAGTAAAAAAGAAACGGCAGACAGTTTCTAAAAGCAGTAATGCAATTTGTATAATGGTTATTTCAATAATAAAACCACCCGGCCCGTCAATAAAACTGCCGTATGTATTTTCTTTTATGCCTTTGTTAATGGTAAGCTGAATTAATAATGGCCGTAGTGGTGCCATTGCTGCAAGAATAACGGACAGTACCAATGAGCCATAAAATTTATTTTTATATGGCCGTGCAAAATAAAATACCCTGCGTAGTAATGAAAAATTGAATACCTTTTTTTTAGTGCCCGAATCGCTCATGAGGCAAAGGTAAGGGGTAAAGATTTTTAGTTTAAATTTTTGGGCTTAGTGGCAGGAATGAAATTTACGGAGTAAAAAATAATTTTATTCCCCCTCCGATTTTTTGTTATAAGCTTTAATAAAAATAGCACCCAGGTTTTTATATGGAGGTATATAATCTTCCCAGGCTTCTTTTATATCTTTTGGTTGTTTGGCAAAAAATAAAGAAAGCTCATCCCACATGGTTCTCCACACAACTGTTTTGCCGGCAAGCAATATCTGGTTTAGTTTATTTGTAATTATCTGGTTAATGTTGCCCGTGCCAATTTGCTTGGTGGAAATAATATGGGCATCGGGATTTATTTCAATTAACTGGTTTAAATTTTTGTAGCCGCCGCAACTGCCCAGTACAATGATTTTTGCATCGCCTTTCATACGGTCAATGGTACGGGGCAGCCAGTAACTATGCCCACGGTGTGTTACAATTGATGGTTTAAGATTGTTTTTAGTAAGGTATTGATTCAGGTGTATCTGTGCAGTGTCATCTAAATTCCTGTCGTTATTTAAGGGGCGGTTTACATATATCCAAACCTTTGAACCTTTTATCGATTTTATTTCCACCCACTCTTTAAAACTGCTGTTGATCTTCCATTCTTTAGCAGAAAAAGAATTGACATATTGAGGAAAAAATTTTTGTCCATCTTCATCACCATAAAAGAAAACCTGTTGCACAATACGGTTGCTGTCACCATCTCCCATCAGGGCCTTGTTTTCGATAGTATAAACAGGCGGTATGCCTATGGCAGCACTCAAATCAATTTTATTGGTACTGTCGGCCGAAAGAAAAATTGTTTTTAAAAGGCTGTAAATTATTTTGCCACGTTTGTTGTTGTTCTTTACGCAGCGCAATTCATTATCATATACATATTTTAAAATATTGGCCAGCAGTTTTTTGTTGTTGATACTGCTGTAAGAATCTGCCACATCAACGGCATCTTCAAGGGTTTTGTTAGTTTCCAGCCTTCCTACAAAAGCTTTCATTAAAGTTTCGGAACTTGATGGCGGCATTAAATTTAAAAAGGTATCCAGTTTATTAAAATTGGCTGCCATTTTAATAAACTTTTTAAAGTAATCGAAGTTTACAGTCAATAATAAAGAATCGGTAGCAGGGGTTTTGCCAAGCCGTTGCAACATCCGGTTAAAACTATGCTTATAACTGCTGGTATAAATAACATCTTCATTGGTTACAATCATGTAATAAATATCAGCAGGGCTTAAAGAATCTATCGCTTTCATCCGCACGGCTTCAGGTTTTTCATGCAGGTCATTTATGGGGGTAATAAAATGTTGCAGTGCTTTTCTTTTAAGTAAATCCCTAAGGCCGTTGGCGCCAAATAATGCTGTTGCGGTATCGCCCCTGCTCATTCGTTTACTGTATTCAATTTCTGTTTGCACCAGTAATTTGTAGTAAGCAACACTGTCATATCCTTTTTCGCCGCTGCCAATAATTTTACGCAGGCTGTCTATTTGTTTTTTACCGCTTACTATATCATCTAAAAAAGGAAAATATAAAAGGGCTCCCGGCAGTTTACTCAGGTTGGCAATGGTCTTTACCAAGGGGTCGGCACTGTTATGAATTACCCTGCCAACAGGCGATGCTACATCCTGCGCAAATTTATAAGCTTGCGAAGGATCATTTTTACAAGACAGAATAACCAGGCTGTCGGCAAAAGCTTCTTTAGCGTATGGTGCCAGGGTTGATAAAACTTTATCGGGGTAAAGGGTACAAAATTTTAAGTACACCAGGTTTTTGCTTTGTGTATATCCGTTGTTTGACGAAAATATCTCCATATTAATTCTGCCTACTTCATAGGGAGCAGCTTCAATAAAGGGTGTCATACTCAGGCTGTCAATATCGGCGGCCATTATTTTTTTAAAATTATCTATCAGTATCGGTGCATATAAAGGATCGAGCTGTTGTTGCCGCCACCCGTTTCTAAATTCCCTTACCACACGTTCAATATAATTCAGGTACATTACTTTTTCCCGGTGCCCTGCTAATTTTTTATTCATTTCTACCGAGTCCTGCAGTTCATTAATACCACGTATTACGGCATCGGTAACAGCCAGGTTAATATCGTTATCAGGCGATACTTTTATTATGCCATCAATTTTACCATCGGCTTTATCCAGCAGCTTTTGCTCTCCATTAATCTTATCATGAAAGATCTGCCGTTGAAAAGGTACTTTAATGGTATCGGTAATTATTGCAAAGCTGGTAGCCCGGCAAATAAGCAGCAAAAGGATTAAAAAAGTATTCTTTGTCATAGTCATACAGCTGCAAAGATGCTGAAATTTTGATTAGGGTTGTGTACAGGCTTAATTATCAACATAAATTATGCCTGTTTGGCTTAACAATTTGATAATACAGCAAAGCCTTTAAACTGATTTATTGAATATTGATTAAGACTACTTTTGCACAACGTTTTACTTATGAGTACTGTTAAAAAAATATTAATTGCCGATGATGAACCTGATATACTGGAGATCATCCAATACAATTTGCAGGCCGAAGGTTTTGAAGTGATTACTGCAAAGAACGGTAACGAAGCTATCGAAAAAGCAAAGCGAACCCTTCCGGATTTGATAATACTGGATATTATGATGCCGGGTAAAACCGGGATGGAAGTTTGTAATACATTACGCAGCCTGCCCGTTTTTAAAAATACCCTTATTATTTTTTTAACTGCATTAAGTGATGAAGGTACCGAAGTAAAAGGGCTTGAAACCGGTGCTGATGATTATCTTACTAAACCTATAAGCCCTAAAGTTTTGGTTAGTAAAGTAAATGCATTGTTCAGAAGGTTTAGTAACGATGGCCCTAAAGTTTTAAAAGTGGGCGACCTGGAAATTGACCGGGAGAAATACATGATCAATTTTAAGGGAAGCGACATTGTACTGGCCAGAAAAGAATTTGAATTACTGGCTTTGCTGGCAGGCAAACCCGGTAAAGTTTTTTTACGCAACGAAATTTTAAATACCATTTGGGGTACCGAAGTAATAGTTGGAGACCGTACCATTGATGTACACATCCGCAAAATACGCCAGAAACTGGATCTTGATTGTATCAGCACTGTAAAGGGAGTTGGGTATAAGTTTGAGATTTAACTCCTATCCACTAAGGGGTGTTATTGATGTTATCTTAATATCTTCGCTAAAAATAAATTCCCCTTCAGGGGTTAGGGGTATGCTTTCACAAAAAAACCTTTCGCCACAACAATTATCTGCACTTACTGCATTAATATTATCTGTGCCAATTGCAATTGGCTTTTTTATTTTTAAACCTGTCTGGTGGATGGCACTGGTGGTATGGATAGTAATTTTTGCAGGCAGTTTTGCATTAATATCCTACACCTTACAAAAATTTATTTACCGCAAAATAAAACTCATTTACAAATTCATTTATCAAACCAAGGCCAGTAAACGGGAAGAATTCTATTACAAAAATATTTTGCCGCAAAAGGGAATTGACGAAGTGCGTAAAGATGTGGAAGAATGGGCAGAGCAACGTAAAGCAGAAATAGAAATGCTGCAGCAAAACGAAAGTTTCCGTAAGGAGTTTTTACAAAACCTGAGCCACGAACTGAAGACACCCATTTTTGCAATACAGGGTTATGTAGATACTTTACTCAACGGCGCATTGGAAAATCCTGATGTAAATAAAAAATTTTTGGCCAGCACATCAAGAAATATTGACCGGTTGGTAAACCTGGTTAGCGACCTTGATGAAATTTCGAAACTGGAAAGCGGGGAGCAATTACTGATACAGGAAAATTTTACAGTGCAGGATTTGCTTAAAGAAGTATATGAGTCTTTATCAATTAATGCAGAGCAAAAAGAGATTAAGTATGGTATAAAAAAAGGGTGTGAAGTGCCTTTAACGGTATATGCTGATAAAGAAAAGATACGCCAGGTATTTACCAACCTTGTTGAAAACGCCATTAAATACGGTAAACAAAACGGGTATATAGAAAGTAGTTTTTACAAACTGGATGGCCAGCGGGTTTTGATAGAAATAAGTGATGATGGTGCCGGCATTGCCGAAGAACATTTAAACAGGATATTTGAACGCTTTTACCGGACCGACCTGGCCCGTAGCCGCAAAGTTGGCGGCAGTGGTTTAGGTTTATCTATCTGCAAACATATTATTGAAGCCCACGGACAAACCATTCATGTACGCAGTAAAATTGATGTGGGCAGCACATTTGGATTTACATTGCAGAGTAAGAAAGATTAAATTTTTCAGTAAACTTAAAATAAAAAAACAGGCTGCAAGTGCAGCCCGTTTTTATTACTCACTCCTGCTTTTATAATTTATCTGCCTTATATATTTTTATTACGCCATCATTTTCGCTGCTTACCACCACCAGGCTTTGGCCAATGGGGCTTTTAGATGACGGGATAAAAAGAACACCTTCCGGCGCATCACCTGTTGCAAACATTTTTATAAATACCGGTGCTGTTGGATTGGTTACATCATACACTGCAACGGCATCCACTCTTTCCATACCTACAAAAGCGATTGTTTTGATGCCAACTTTGCCCAAAGTAATGGCTTCGGGTTCGGCACCTTTATCATCGCTGCGGTTATCATCATATACACCCAGTTCTTTTGCTTTTACATCCAGTTCGTTCTTGCTGTCAAAAACTAAATCGCCTGTTGTGCCATTCCACACACTAAATGATCTGGCACCAAAACTATACAACGCATCATAGTCGCCATCATTATCAGTATCGCCTAAAGTAGTGGTAATATTTAATCTGCCCAGTTGTGCATCCAGTTTAAGCGTAGCTGCAGCAGGAAAAGCAGTAGCATCTAATGTAATATCTTTTACTCTTTTTATTTCACTAAAGCCGGCGTATTCTCTTGCATCGCCTTCGTTGGCTGTAAATAAATAAGTAGTGCCATTATAATTGGTTGATGTTATTGCATCAGGCATATAAGTACCATAAACTTTCCATGGGGCAAAATTAATTCCGCCTTCTTTATCAGTTGGGTCAATGGCATTGGCAGCAATATTATAATCCTTAAAGCCTAAGGGAAATATTTTTGTGATTGCTTTTGTGGTAAGATCAATTACTGCAATGGCATTATTTTCCTGCAAAGTAACCCATGCAGTTTTAGAATCGGAAGAAACAGTAATGTACTCGGGTTCCACATCCTTTACAATATCTTTTCCGGGGCCAAAAACACGAAAGCCTTTAGCAGTTAAAGCAGTTAATTGTGATGCGAAAGAAGCGAAGTTTAATGTGGTTACAGCGTAATTATTTTCAACACTTATTATTGAAACACTACCTTCGGGATCATTGGTATAAGTGGCATCAGGCTCTGCTTCATTAGCTGTAAGAATGTATTTGCCATCCGGGCTGTAAACTACCATATCCGGCAATGCACCAACAGTTATTACTTTTTCTTCGGCATAAGTACTGGTATTAAATACCACTACTTTGCCGGGGTTTTGTTTGTTAGACGCTTCAATAGCTGCAGCAAGTTTTCCATTGCTAACATCAACACTGTTTACATAACCGCCATAAGCAGTAAGACTGATTGAATGTATTACACTGATTGCTGCCGGGTTGGCTATATCAATAACATCAATTTTATTTAACATGCCATTGTTTACAGCAAACAGGCGTTTGGTTTGCGGATCAAATGTGGTGATCTCTGCTGAACCTAAACCTCCAAGGTTAAGGGAGGCAATTTCTTTATAAGTAGCCGGATCTTCGTTAACAATTACTTCTGCCGGGGCATCATCCGATTTTTTACATGCCATAAATAATGTTACCAATAATAATGCTGCTGCTGTTTTTTTCATGTGTTTAATATTGCTGTAATGATGATAGATATTGTGGCAATGATTTTTAGTCCTCAATTGGTGATTATAAAATCAAGTAGCAAAATTGCTGCTGCATTATTAAGCTGTTGTTAAGCCTGTGTTGTTAAATTATTAAGTATCGCTTATAGCTCTTATTCATTAACACTTACTTAATGTTAGCGTAACATTCAGGTAAGACAGTTGGTGTTCCTTTACTTTTTATTTGACAATTTTATGCTAACTCAATAATTTCAAAATGAAAAATCTTCAATTCTTTTTACTGAGTTTTATTGTGCGGCTGTTGCTGTTCCGTATTGCTTTCCTTGGCTCGCCATTTAAGTTTTTGAAAATTGATTAATGGCAGCAACTAAAAAAAGAAAACTCGATATTCTGGTGCTTTCTGATGTTCACCTTGGTACTTATGGTTGCCATGCCAAAGAGTTATTGCATTACCTTAAAACTATCAAGCCCAAAATTGTAGTCTTAAATGGTGATATAGTTGATATATGGCAGTTCAGTAAACGGTACTGGCCTAAAAGCCATATGAAAGTGGTAAAGCATATTATGGGCTGGATGAGTAAGGGGGTAAAGCTGTATTATGTTACCGGCAACCACGATGAAATGCTGCGGAAGTTTGCCGGATTTAAAATGGGATCGCTAAGAATTGTAAATAAAGTGGTGCTTGACCTGGACGATGGAAAAAAAGCCTGGTTTTTTCATGGTGATGTATTTGATGTAACCATGCAGCACAGTAAATGGCTGGCTAAATTGGGAGCTGTTGGTTACGATACCCTGATTTTAATTAACCGGGTTGCAAATTTTATTTCAGAAAAAATATTTGGGAGGGGGAAACTTTCGCTTTCAAAAAAAATAAAGAATAGTGTAAAGAGTGCGGTAAAGTTTATCAACAACTTTGAAGATACTGCAGCAGCGATAGGGATAAGTAATAATTACGATTATGTGGTGTGTGGGCATATTCATCAACCGGAGATGAGAGTAATTGAAAACGGGCATGGAAAAATTTTATATTTAAACAGTGGCGACTGGATAGAAAATTTAACAGCTTTGGAATACATAAACAGGGAGTGGAAGATATATAAATTTGATGAAAAGGAAATACAGAAAATGAAAGCAGCAATAATTGAAGAAGAGGAATTGGATAACAGTACCTTATTTGATAACATGGTGGAGGAGTTTAATTTAATGCGTAACTGATGAAAATACTATATGCCATACAGGGTACTGGTAACGGCCACTTAAGCAGGGCAAGAGATATTATTCCTATACTACAGCAAAAAGGGGAGCTGGATATTTTGGTAAGTGGCATACAGGCCGATGTGGAATTGCCTTACCCTGTAAAATATAAATTTAAAGGGTTGAGTTTTATATTTGGTAAAAAGGGAGGCATTGATTTATTAGCAACTTACCGTAAGAGCAATTTAAAAAAACTGTATAAAGAAATTAAGAGTTTGCCGGTAGAGCAGTACGATCTTGTAATAAACGATTTTGAACCCGTAAGCGCCTGGGCCTGTAAAATGAAACATAAAGCATGTATCGGCTTAAGCCACCAGGCGGCTGTAATAAATAAAGAAAGCCCAAAGCCCGAAAAGAAAGATCCTGTTGGTAAAGCCATCTTACATAATTATGCACCGGTTACCGAAGCCTGGGGTTTCCATTTTGGTGCTTATGATAAAAATATTTCTACACCGGTAATACGTGGCCAGGTACGCAAAGCTGTTCCGGAAAATAAAGGCCATTACACGGTTTATCTTCCTGCTTATGATGATAAACGTATTATTAAAATACTGAGCCAGGTAAAAAATATTAACTGGCAGGTGTTCAGCAAACATTCTAAAAAAGAGTACAAAGAAAAAAACGTACACATCCGCCCCATAAGTAATGATGCTTTTATTTACAGCATGATTAACTGTACAGGCATACTTTGCGGAGCAGGATTTGAAACACCGGCAGAAGCCTTGTTTTTAAAAAAGAAACTGATGGTGATTCCTATGAAGGGACAATACGAGCAGCAATGCAATGCTGCTGCTTTAAAAACCATGGGCGTGCCGGTGATAAAAAGTTTAAAAGAAAAGCACCTCGAAAAAATTCAGGCATGGACAACATCTAAATTGATCCTCTCCGTTAATTATCCCAACATTACAGAAAAAATAATCAATGGCATTATAAAGAAACATGGTACTGTTAAACCTCCTGCTGTAGTTGCGTTGGGAGAAGCAGCCTATTCAGCCAAAAAATTAAAAGCCATCAGCCTCGGGAAAATATTAAATCAAATAGGGGGCTAAATGATGTTATTTACAAAGGAAGATTTTGGAGCAGATTTTAAATGGGGTGTTTCTACAGCAGCTTACCAGATAGAAGGTGCACATATTGCAGATGGCAAGGGGCTTTCTATATGGGATACTTTTGCCCAGAAAAAGAAAAAAATAATTGATAACCACAACGGCAATATAGCCTGCGATTTTTACAACCGCTATGCAGAAGATATTGCCTTGATGTATGAACTCAATATTCCCAATTACCGGTTCTCCATTTCCTGGAGCCGGATTTTGCCCCAGGGTATTGGCCCCATCAATCATAAGGGTATAGATTTTTATAACCGCATTATAGATTTTTGCCTGGAACTGGGTATTGAACCCTGGATTACTTTATACCATTGGGATTTACCGGAAGCACTGCAAAAAAAAGGCGGCTGGACAAATCGGGAAGTTGTTCATTGGTTTAGTTATTATGTAGATTGCTGCATTAAGCAATTTGGCGATAGGGTTAAGCACTGGATGGTATTAAACGAACCGATGGTATTTACCGGTGCCGGATATTTTTTAGGTGTACATGCACCGGGTAAAAAAGGATTGACCAATTTTTTATCAGCTGCACATCATGCTGCATTATGCCAGGCCGAAGGTGGCCGCATAATAAAAACCCTGCGTAACGATTGTAAAGTAGGAACCACCATTTCTTATTCGCATATAGAACCATATAGTTATACCAACAGGGATATTGCCGCAGCAAAAAAGGTAGATACTTTACTGAACCGCATGTTTATTGAACCATTGCTTGGCATGGGCTATCCCACAAAAGACCTGAAAATTCTGGAACGTATTGAACGTTTTATGCATCATGGCGATGAAGGTAAACTGGCTTTTGATATGGATTTTATTGGCCTGCAGAATTATACCCGGGAGCTTGTAAGTTATGCACCCTTTATGCCTTTTGTACGGGCTAAAATTATAAAAGCCAGCAAGCGAAATGCGCAGCATACTTTAATGAACTGGGAAATTTATCCACCTTCTATTTTTGAAGCACTGAAAAGGGTGGGTAAGTATGACGGTATAAAAGAAATTATTGTTACTGAGAATGGCGCAGCATTTAAAGATGAGCTCATCAATGGCCAGGTAAACGACCAGCAACGGACGGCTTATTTACAAGATCATGTAGCACAGGTGTTGCTGGCAAAAAAAGAAGGTGTGAATGTGAATGGTTATTTTGTATGGACCCTGTTGGACAATTTTGAATGGGCAGAAGGGTTTCATCCGAGGTTTGGCCTGGTGTATGTTAACTTTGAAACGCAGCAAAGAATTGTAAAAGCATCCGGCAACTGGTATAGCCGGTTTTTAAAAAATACTGTGGCTGCATCAAGAGTTTTATGGAGCAGTAAACAAATATAATAATGTAAAATTGTTTAACCCAGACTTAAAGCAATTCAAAAAAATCCACATTACTTTTGGCAGCGAAAAATTTGTTATTGGTTTTAAATTGTAAAGAAAAACAATCCCCTTGGCTGGCAAGGGGTTTTCGTTTTGCGTTAATGGCACTGATTTTTTATTTCGAACGAATAACGGTAACTACAAAACTTAACATTGTAAATCCCCCTCTTGTATTAAGTTTGCGTTATCATTTAATAAAATACAGATGTCAAAGGAAAAGAAAAGTACAGTTGCAGGAGAACAAATATTGAAAACTGTTACAGAACAGTTACATACTTCTTTAACTGCTTTAAAAACACAATTGGGCGAAAAGAAATTTAACAAGAGAATTAAAAAAGCCGCAAAATTACTGGTAGCTGGTATAGAAAAAAAGCCTGTTAAAAAAGTAATTGTTAAGCCAACTAAAAAAGTGGTTACTAAACCAGCAAAGGCAAAGCCGGCAAAGAAAAAAATAGCAAAGCCTGCGCTTAAAAAAGCCAAATAAAACAGCCATTATTGCAGGGAAATTGCCTCAGCTACAAAATGGTCTGCTGTAAATTCATGTCCTAATAAACGGGCTATGGTTTGTGCCAGCTGATCATTAAAAATCTCTTCCTTATTTTTCATTTCACCCCTGGCTTCAAATTTTGGGCCTAATGTCAGTAGCCATGTATTGCTGCTACCTTTTGTAAACATATCGTGCCGTACCCAGGTGTTGGTTTTACTGCCCCGGCCATGGTCGGTTGTAATAATAAAACTGGTATTGTTTTTATAAAAAGGATCTTTATTAACCATGTACCAAAGCTGTGCAAGGTATTCATCAAATAAATGGGCGCTTTGCAGGTAATCATCATACTTGCCGCTATGGGCATATTCGTCAGTTTCGCCAAAACCAATGTACACCACTTTAGGGTGCTTCGTTTGTATGTATTCTTTTGCAATTACAAAAGTCAGCATATCATTCCGGGTGCTTAGTAAATTGTTTACAGCATTTTGCTGTACGCCGTTTGCCAGAATTTCTGTAGCAGTAAGCGAATCATGTGCAATGGTTTGGTAACCGCTGTTTAAATAAATGCTACTTTCTTTTTTATTAAAAATATATTCAAATAAATTCCAGCTTGTAAAAGCGGCCACATTATTTTTGTACTCGGGCTGTTCATTCAAAAAATCTAAAACAGTTTGGTTGCGGTTATATTTTTTGCCATTAGTAATTATGGTATTATCAACATAGCCGGTAAAAATTTCATTATAGCCAGCATAAGAAAAACGATAAGGATTTGCAACAGATACTTTATTATCGTAATTGCGGTTGCCGTAAATAGTACCCTGTTTAGCAAGAGTTTTCCAAATAAAAGGCATCAGTATTTTTCTTCTTTCATTAATATCATTATGCCAATACATTTGCTTTAGCAGGGCGGTATCCTTTACATACCTTGGGTTATCCATAATGGTGGAATCGGCACCATTAAAAATTTCCTGCCAGCGAAAGCCATCGGTGGTAATAATAAAAATGTTGGGAGATTTATCCTGCTGACAAAACAATGGTTTTGTAAACAGGCAGAATGCCAGAAGGTAAGCGATTTTCATTTACAGATGTTTTACAAAGAAACACCTGCTATGTAAACCTGTTGTAAACACAGTATTACTTAATTGTTACAAAACGGCAGTATTATTTTTTATTAACTGATTTAATAAACTGCAGTGCTTCGGCAGAAAGTATTGTACTGTATAATTTATTATTTAATAAAAAAGAAAAACGCATGCACTGTACATCGTTAAGAGTAAAATTGATGTCCTGTAAAACCACATCCCGTTTAAAGATGTGTATAGAGCCATCATAACCGCATTTGTATTGCTCTGTTTTGGCTGCTTCAATATAGTTTGCAAGCTTATTGATCTGGCTTTTATCTCTAAGCATCACCATATTGGTAACTGTATCTGCAGTGCCGTCGCCTTTAAAATAATTGATGGCTATACTATCGGCACCTGCAATTACATCTTTAATGCCGGTGGGGTTTGTGCAGGAAAATAACACCGGGAGCAGTAATACCAGTACAATATTTTTTTTAATCATGCTGTAAATATAAAAAAGTCACTTGTATAATAAGTGACTTTTTACAGGAGAAAGTTAATGACAATAATAAATCTTTATCAGGCAATGGCTTCCATTACCTGGGCAGGTGTGTTTTTACGTTGAAAAGAATACCAGCAAAGTATAAGTAACAGGCTCGAGAATTTAGTATCTAAAAAAGACAAATTTTTAGATACCGAATTTGATGGGGCAGGAAAATTACAGGTTATAAGCGTTTCACTCATTGTTTCGTTATATACATTAAGTTCACCATTGTTATTGGCATTAAAAATATAGCGGTATTTTTTTTCTTCAATTTCCAGGTAGCCTTTTTGGGCACCGGGCTTTTCCAGCTCCAGCTTACCCATTTTTATGCCGTACTCATTTTTAAATACGGCTTTGGGTGTAAGCAATCCTTTTTTCTCAAAAAAGAAAAGCCGCTTACCTAAGTTGCTTACAATTCTTGCAATACGTGTGGTATTGCTAAAAGAGATAACCGCTAATTTTTTATCGGCTTCCCATAATTCAAAGTTTTCGTTTGAAGTACCATTGTTTACGCTTACCCATTTCATAAACTATAGTTTTTGTTTTGATACTGTGAATATAATTTCATAATTTTTTAAATCAAGGCTGTGCAAAAAAATGTGATTTAAATGTGCATAGTAACAATTTGGTAACCTTAATTTAACATAGAGACAGGTAAAAAAATGAACCACCCAGATAAGACTAACGGGTGGTTTACAAGCATGTGTCCTTCGACTACACTCAGGATTGCTTATTGCTTAAGAAAATTAAACTGCTTTATGTTTACGGGTGCAAGATGCCCTTATTGTATTATCAAATGATTACTCAAAAATGATATTAATGTTATTAAAAAATCCCTTCAATTTTTTGAAGGGATTAAGTATTTTTTGGCTTCTTTATTTATAAACTTAAAATCTTGTCCAGCCTTTCCACCAGCTAGCCAATGCACCAGAAGGGGCAATAGCACCTATAAAATTAGTTGGTGTAAAGAAAGCATCTGCAACTTTAGCATGAGTAAAGCTGGCCCTTGGAGTTATAGTGCCAGAAATTGTACCCACTATACTTGCAGCATTACCAAATGGAGTTGGATCGGGAGCAGCATAATTAAATGGCTGTACAAATAAATTAGACGGGACTGTTCCATTTAATATTGTATTTGCCTGGGTACTGGCTTTAAAATAAGTAACTAAATCTGTAGTGGTGTAAGTTGAGCCTGTAGGAGCAGAATATTTAATACTGTCAGTATTACCACCTAAAAATATATTAGCTAATACTAAACCTGTACCCACATTTGCGCTGGTTGCAGTACCTGTAGTACCGTCTACTTCAATACCTAAGGGCCATCCAATAATTACAGAATTAAATAAAGACATTTCAGAGTTTCTTCTGATATGTGCACCAGCCCTGTACAATGAACTTCCTGAATTTGAAGCCGTAGCCCTTGGGCCAATAGCAGTCATGTTGCTGAAGACAACAGTAGTTTTTGGAGTAGCTGTAGTACCACCTGCATTGTTATCACTTTCAAAAGATTCTGAACGTGAAGCATCAGCGATCAGAGAATCTCTTATCGCTAAACCAAACTGTACTTTACCGCTATATCCGTTATCGG
>JAYVJU010000142.1:0-8019 GCA_043769035.1 Ferruginibacter sp. | reverse complement strand
TGTTGCTGGATAAAGATACCTTCCAGCGCATGTGGGTATTGCGTAAGCATATGGCCGATATGAATCCTGAAGAAGCGATTAATACTTTGCTTAAAAACATGAGAGGCACAAAAGATAATGCCGAGTTTTTGACAAGTATGAATGGATAATTACAATTAAAAATTGATAATTAATAATGAATAATTTAGCCGCTGATTTTATTAGCGGCTTTTTCTTTATGTACCTTAGTGTTATGTCGATGAAAAAAGCTGCCATCATATTATTGTGTTTATTTTTTGGCATGGCCGCCTTTGCACAATTTGAGAATCGATTGTGCAAAGCAAACGAAGACATAGTTTTTTCTTTTCAGCTTAAAAATCTAAAATGGATTTCTGTTTGTAAAGAAAAGAATGGCAATTATATTGTTTACAGGTTTGGAACAAAAAGTAAAGTAGAGTTGCAATACCCGGCTAATTTAGATACTACATCCTGGCAGCAATTTACTTTTCAGGGATATTTGCGTGGCGGTGGAAAACAAAATGCAGCCATGCGTTTTGGCTATCTTAATTTCTATGTTAATGATATAAATTATGAAGTGTATGACCGTTGGAATTCGGAGGATGATAAAGAAGAGTGTGGCGTTTCGGTAAAGCTAAAGACAAAAACTATCGGAATGCAGGGAAATCTGAAAAGCAGGAGAGGAAGCCTGGTTCAGTTGATATATGAAGATAAAATTAAAAAGGAATCTGAAAATTAAATGGCAATACAAAAAGTAACCATAGAAGAATTTTTACAGCTTGCCAAACAGCATCCTGTTTTTGATGTACGCAGCCCCGGCGAATATATTCATGCTCATATACCCGATGCCATAAGCCTGCCCTTATTTACTGATGAAGAAAGAAAAATTGTTGGCACTGCTTATAAACAACAAAGTAAACAAGCCGCAATAAAATTGGGTCTCGACTTTTTTGGCATTAAGATGAAAAAGATGGTGGAGGAGGTAGAAGAAATAATTGGCAATATGCAATTGGCAATAAGCAAAAAACAAAAGGCAACTAAGCAAGAAGATCCATTGCCTGTTGCTAATTGCATATTGGTTCACTGCTGGCGTGGTGGCATGCGTAGCGCCGGTGTTGCATGGCTGTTGGACTTATACGGTTTTAAAGTTTATACACTTGTTGGAGGTTATAAAGCATATCGAAAATGGGTGCTGGCACAATTTGAAAAGCAATACAACTTTAATGTTATTGGGGGTTATACCGGTAGCGGAAAAACTTTAGTGTTACATGAATTATCTAAACAACATGCAACAATTGATTTAGAAGCATTGGCCCATCATAAAGGCTCGACATTTGGGGCTTTGGGAGAATTACCACAGCCAAAGCAGGAGATGTTTGAAAATCTATTAGCAGCACAGCTGTCAGATGTTAGTAATAAGCTGACAGATAATATGAACAACCGTCATCTATCAACTAACATCTACATTGAAGACGAAAGCCAGCGTATTGGTAACCTGCAAATTCCTATGCCGCTTTGGTACACCATACGTAAATGCCCTGTTTATTTTTTAGATATTCCTTTTGAGGAACGCCTGGATTATTTAACGGAAGAGTACGGGAAATTTGAAAAAGAAAAACTGGTTAATGCCATCATCCGCATACAAAAACGCCTCGGTGGCCTGGAAACAAAAAATGCCATTAACCACCTGCTGGAGAATAATCATAAGGAGTGTTTCCGCATTTTATTAACGTATTACGATAAATGGTATAAAAAGGGCCTCTATAACAGGGAAAATCTTACGGCATTATTAAATAAAATACCCTGTTCAGGCGTTGATACATCAATCAATACCCAAAAAATTGTCTCATGCCATACCGTAACAGTTTAAAAATCGTCATACTGCTGTTGTTGCCTTTTGCAGGTTTTACACAATCTTTAGCCGATAGAGATGTAACAGGCCTATGGAAAGGGTTTATGTATAACGATACCACCCAGCAAAATTACCGTTACGAAATTGCCATCAGTGAAAGCAAAGGGAAGTTGTTTGGTTATTCTCACGTCTATTTTATTTTAGGTGACAAAGAATATCATGGCGTAAAGAAATTAAAAATAAAAAGAGAAGATGATAGAATAATTACAGAAGAAACCGATTTGATCGTTCATAATTATCCGATACCTCCGGCAAAAGGGGTGTACCAGTTAAATACATTGATACTGCAGGTAAAAGATACGGTGATGATATTAAGCGGCGCTTACAAAACCAACCGTACAAGAAACTACCGGCCGCTTACCGGTTATGTGCATGTAGAGCGAAAAGGTGATTACAGGCAAAGTGCATTGGTGCCGCATCTACAGGAGCTGGACCTTGCAAAAAATTTATCTTTCTTAAAGGAAGAACCAGTGCCGGTTGAAGAAACCATAGTAACATTAAAACCAATCCCATCGGCAGAAGAAGAAAAATTAATTGTAGCAGCCGCAAAAAAAGAACAGCCTGGAAATATTATTAAGCAAACAACTGCACCGGTTGTTAAGGAAATTGCTATTGCAAAACCAGAGCCACCAAAAGTCGATCCTCCCGTTGTAGTAAAACAGGAAATACCAAAACCAAAAGAAACAGTTGTTGTTAAACCTGTGCCCGAAAAAGTTAACGAACCTGTAGTTACCAAAACAGCCCCTGTTAAAAAACCTGATGTTGCTGTTGCTAAACCGGCAGAACCTATTATAGCCAAAGCGCCGCCGGTTAAAAAACCTGATCCTGTTGATCCTTCTGCAGCAGTAGATGTCAGCAAAAGAAAAATTGAAAACCTTTCGGCATTATATTTTAAATCGGATAGTTTGCAGTTAACATTGTATGATAATGGAGAGGTGGATGGGGATACCGTAAGCATAGTAATGAATGGACAGGTGATAATGCCAAAAGTTGGGCTGAGCACCAACGCCGTTAGAAAAACAATTTACACACAGGAAGCCGGGGATAGTATTCAATTGATAATGTATGCCGAAACATTAGGCAGCCTGCCACCCAATACCGGTTTATTAATTGTGTATGACGGGACTGACAGGTATGAAATAAGATTTAGTGGTGATATGAATAAAAGCTCGGCCATTGTTTTTAGAAGAAAGAAATAGCCCCCTCTAACTCCCCCGAAAGGGGAGGATAAGCACAAGATTGAAGTGGAGAAAAAATTTATCATACATTAGCGTATGAATAAAAATGCTTCAGATTCTCCGAGTGTAAAAGCCCCTCTTTCGGAGGGGTTTGGGGAGGCCCGGCTCACACAATACTCTCATGGTGCAGGTTGTGGTTGTAAGATAGCACCAAAAATTCTTGACGAAATTTTAACCAGCAATTTTGCAATGCCCGATAACGCAAACCTGATTGTGGGTAACCATAGTAAGGATGATGCAGCTGTATATAATTTAGGTAACGGAACAGCCTTAATATCCACCACTGATTTTTTTATGCCCATCGTAGATGATCCCTATGAGTTTGGGCGTATTGCTTCGGCCAATGCTATTAGTGATGTATATGCCATGGGCGGAAAACCGGTTTTAGCCATTGCCATTTTAGGCTGGCCCATAAATGTTTTACCACCTGTTGTTGCACAAAAAGTAATTGAAGGCAGCAGAAGTATTTGCAAAGAAGCCGGCATACCATTGGCTGGTGGACACAGTATCGATTCGCCAGAACCAATTTTTGGTTTGGCTGTAAACGGATTGGTGCCTGTTGAAAACATTAAACAAAACAACCAGGCGGTGGCAGGCAATATTTTATTTTTAACCAAACCATTGGGTGTGGGTATTTTAACTACTGCTGAAAAAAAAGGAATACTGCAGGAGCAACATAAAGGTGTAGCCGCAAAACAAATGATGCAGCTCAATAAAGTTGGAGAAGCATTGGGAAAAATAAAAGGCGTTACCGCCATGACAGATGTTACCGGCTTTGGCTTATTGGGGCATTTGGTGGAAATGGCCGAAGGCAGCGGTGTAAGCGCTGTAATTGATTTTGAAAAAGTGCCGTTAATAATTAAGGATATAAAATTGTATGTAGATCAAAAATCGATACCCGGCGGTACCAACCGCAACTGGGATAGTTATGGTGAAAAGATTGGCCCGTTAAGTGATTTTGAAAAAGCCATGCTGGCAGATCCGCAAACCAGCGGTGGTTTATTAATTGCGGTAGATGTAAATGCAGTTGAAGAGGTGAAAAACATTTTGCTGCAAAACGGGCTGGAAAAATTTACAACTCCGATTGGTTATTTAACAACGCAGCAGGATAAAGTTGTGAGTGTTGCTGCGTTATAATAATGCATCAATCTTTTTTGCCAGTTTATGATCTTTATCAGTAACAATATCTCCGGCATCGTGAGTGCTTAACCATATCTCTACTTTATTATACACGTTTGTCCAAAGCGGATGATGATCCATTTTTTCTGCTTCAATGGCAACCCTTGTCATAAAAGCAAATGCTGCGGAAAAATTTTTAAACTCAAATTTTTTATAGAGGGTGTTGTTTTTTTCTATCCACATAAAATGGGGGTTAAAATAGTTTCAAAGCAATTCCTGCGCTTATAATACCAGTATTTTTTGTGTAAAAATCGTTGTTTAAATAAATATGGGTAAATGATATTTGGCTTTTTACAATTTTTTTCTTTCCCATATAATATGCAATGTAAGGCTTAATGCCAATGCCTGTACCATCATCATAAAAAGCAGGGCCTGCGCTAAAACCTGTTTCAAGCCTGCTTACCGGCTCGTAAACCAAGCCTGCAAATATTGTTGCTACCGACTGTTTGGGACCGGCTTTTGTTCCATCGGGAAAAATAAACAAAATTTTATTGATGCTGAATAAATTGCCAGTTATATCTATTTGTGGTTTCAGCTTATGTTTTGCATTTAACTGTAATTGTATGCTTGCGCCAAAACCTGTAGATGTAAAACCTGAAAATTGGTCATAAATCATTTTGTTTACATGACCAGATAAATATGTATTTACAAAACGTTTGTTTTGAGCAGTAACATGAATAACACCAAAAAAAAAATAAAGCAAAGAAAGTAGCTTTTTTCATTATGATTTTTAAAATTAAGATGCTGCTAAAAAATCAAATGCTGCTTGTGTTTAATTTTTTCGTTGGTCATTTCATTTACCAGCTGTACCCCCGGTAACGATTTTATAGATTGCATTAAAGCTTTCAATTCATCATTAGTTACCGCTTCGCCTTTTAATAACCATAAAAAATCGAGGTGCTTAAATTCCGGTAATAAATATTCCCCGTCAAACTGGTTATTATACAGGTAGTGTACCAAACAGGTGGAGGGCACTGCAAACTCATAAACAGAAAAAAAATATTTGCGTTGCTTTTTTGTTAACTGAATTTCAAAATCATTATTTATCCTGAAATCGAAACCAAGTATCTGGTTTAGCTGCCAGCAAAACTGGTAATCTTTAATAGGTGCAACAATACCCAGCAACAGGGAGTCTTCAAAGAATTCCTGCGCTAAAGTTTCGTTGTCTATTTTAAGTTTCATTTAAATTATGTCATTGCTTTTTAAAATCGCCTCAATTTCTTTTTTAGTTATTGTTTCCTTGTCCGCCTTATCATAAATAGAAATCAGGTAAATGTCAGAACTAATGATTTTTACACAGGTAATTACTCTTGCACCGCCACTTTTTCCGGCATGTTTTGAGGCAATCTTCATTCTTATTTTGTAGCAATTATTACCAAGCGATTCTCCTGTAGTGGGGTTATTTTCTAATATCCTGAGTAAACTTTCAAAGTCGTTGGGGAGAGAAATATATTTTTTGCTTAACTGTTTTATTTCTTTTTGAAACTGCGGAAGTGCAACGATATTAATTTTTGCCATTTTTCAATTCTTTTAATAAATCAGCGCCGGATTTTGTTTTTAGCTTTCCCTGCTCAACAAGTTTCATTTCTTTAAATCCTTGTACCAAAGCTGCTTTTCTTTTCTTACTTAAACCGGGTTTGGGCAAAATTATTTTTTCTTCCATTACCTCTAAAAAATCAAACGACTTTAAAAGCTCCTTAGTAAAAGCAGCTTTATTTTGCTTTTTAATTTTTATAATAAGTGTTTCCATAATTTAAAGTTAACCAATTAAAATACAATATCAAATACCAGATCTTCATTGCCACGCTTAACTTTTACTTTTGTGGCATCACCCTTATTAAATTTACCCAGCGCACCCATATAACTTTGTACATCAGTAAATTTAATATCGCCCAATTGCATAATAACATCACCGGCTTTAATACCCACTTTCTGTGCCACCTTTCCTTCACTCACACCATCTACACGTACACCGCTGCCGCTATAGGTATAGTCGGGCATTATACCCAGGCTAACTTTAAAAGTGTTTTTGCTCATGGTTACAGATTCTTTTGTTTTGGTAAAAGGTAATTTGCCTTTTTTATTGGCAACATCAACTACATTATAAACAAACTTTACTATTTGCAACTCCCCATTGTAATTAATCTTATTGGCATCATCGCCTGGCTTGTGGTAATCGCCATGCACACCGGTAAAGAAAAACAATACCGGAATATCTTTTACGTAAAAAGAAGTATGATCACTTGGACCCCTGCCGCTGCTGTCGAATTTTATGGTAAAGAATTTATCTTTTTCTGTAAGCAGTTGCCCCCAAACAGGCGATGTACCATAACCACCAATGGTAAGCCCGTGTGTACTATCACTAAGGCGGCCTACCATATCCATATTTATCATGTAATTGGCATTGCTTAAATTAATGGTAGGATGTTCGGTAAAATATTTACTGCCAAACAAACCCAGCTCCTCTCCCGAAAAAGCAATAAACAGGTAATTATTATTTTTAAGTTTAGATGCTTTTAATAGTTTACTCATTTCAATAAGCGCTGCTGTACCGCTTGCGTTATCGTCGGCTCCATTATGAATTTGTGGAGTGGTACCGGTAAATAAAGAGTTGTGATCTTCTCCATAACCTAAATGATCGTAATGTGCGCCAACAATTATGGTATTGGCTGCACCATTATCAATATGGCCAATTACGTTATGCCCCATTCTTGTTTTATCCCCTATATCTACTTTTAATTTTATATCCTGTGTTGCTGTTTCATCATACAAATATTTTTTCTTTATTTCGGCCGTTACATACAGTACCGGAATTTTTACCAGTTCAGCTTTTGCTTTAGGCTCAAACTTTAGCCCGTCAGCAATAGATGAGGTGTTATATATAATTAAAGCTGTGGCTCCCTTTGCTGCCACATCACTTATTTTTGTTTTAATAGCATCAGTCAAATCAAAATGCGGATTATTTTTATTCTCTTCAAGTTTTTCTTTTAAATCCCAGAACCAAACAGTACCACTTTCCCTTAATGAAATTGATGGCGCAGCTTCTACAGCACCATTTGGAGAAAAGATAAAAGGAAAATATTCCTTGTCAACATCAAGATCGAAGCCATTAATAATTAAATGCGAAGAAGCGTTAACCTGTTTGCCTTCATTCACTTCAAATTCCTGTATAAAATTTCCGTTGTCTCCTTTAGGTGTTAGCCCGGCCTTGGCAAATTCACTGCTGATGTATTCATAAGCCAGTTTTTCTCCGGCAGTTCCAGTTCTTCTTCCTTCCTGTTTATCATCGGCCAGGTAACCAATATGTGTTTGAAGGTTGGTTAAAATAAGTTTATCTGCTTTTTTTAGTTTTTGTGCAACTGCAAACTGCGTGGTAAATACTGCTAACCAAAGTAACCGTTTCATAATAATAATTTAGTAAGATGGAGCAAAGGTAATTCAGCTGATGGCTAATCCGGTAAATTGAATGTCAAATTATTTGCCAAAACTAAAATACAAATAGTTAATTAAGCTTCTTGTATGTTTCAATACAAATCCCTTGTTTCTTATTTCGTAACCGCAAACCATTAAATGCCGTTAATTTTGCAACCAATTTTAGTTTGGCAAAAAAGATAAACATAGCATTAGTAGGTAATCCCAATAGTGGGAAAAGTTCGCTTTTTAATGTATTGACAGGATTAAACCAGAAAGTGG
>JAYVJU010000141.1:0-12781 GCA_043769035.1 Ferruginibacter sp. | reverse complement strand
GAAGTGGTGCATGGCGATAAAATTGGCCGTACCATTGGCTACCCCACCGCCAACCTTAAAAGCACCGACGAAGAAAAAATAGTTTTAGGCGATGGCATTTATGCCGTGTACACCGAGGTAGATGGCACCCGCTACAAAGGCATGATGAGTATTGGCTTTCGCCCCACCGTAAATGGTAAAAAACGTGTGGTGGAAGTAAACCTGTTTAATTTTGAACAAGATATTTACGGGCAGCTTATCCGTGTTATTGTTATTAAACATTTACGCAGCGAAGTAAAGTTTAACGGGCTGGAAGAATTGAAACAGGCCCTGCATAAGGATAAGGAAAATAGCCTGGCCGTTTTGTAAAACTTCGTTTTACGTTTTGTTTGTTTACGGGCATTTATTTTTCAAACTTACATCGTTGCGTCGCACACTTGTACGGCATACCATTGGGGAACTTTTATTGCAGCTTTGATTTAAGCGAACGTTTCGTGAAGACAGCACAACTATGCGGAAGATTTAAATAGTTAATTCTCTATCGTTCCTACGGAACTTTGACACATATTTTTATGTTTTCTACCAACCTTCTACTCCTGACGGAGTTAAATGCAGTCTTTTTAATGCCATAGGCATTTTAGGTTGGTAGAAATCTTTTTGAAATATCTATAAAAGCCCCATCGGGGCGAAAGGTAAATTTCTTCCGAACGGTTGTGGTGAAGACAGGAACCGGGGCGAAGGCGAAAGATTTAAATCAATAGCCCCGTGGCTTTAGCCCGGGGTAAAGATGATTTTGTTTTCGGGCTTTAGCCAAAATACACCCGGTGTTTTTACAATTTGGCTAAAGCCTTTTGTATCTCTTATTTCAAGACCCGGCCTAAAGAGCCGGGGCAATTAAAGAACTTATATTTATTTAAGCTTAGATTAAATATAACGATTTATAAAGGCAGCAACCGGAGCAAATAATAATGTAAATACAGCAATAACATCACTTGCGTCAATTTATGAGTTAGCGGAAATACTACCCGAAATTGTTTATTTTTGATAAAACTTTACTTTATGGCGCAGCCGCTAAAATACATGGTAGATGAAAAAGGGCAAAAAACTTCCGTATTAGTTCCTTTAACCACCTGGACAAAAATTAATGACGACTTTACAAAACTTCAAAATAAGCTTACCGTTTTGTTAGGTATTAAGTCAGCCTTTAATGAAGTAAAATCTGCTAAAAAATCAGGAAAAAAATTACAGACTCTAAAAGATTTCCTGCGTGAAAGTAACAGTAAGAATCACCAATAACTTTAAAGCAGAGGTAAAGCCATTGCCTTGGTTCGTATCTTCACGAGCCTTTTTTATTCTCAGTATTTAATTTCTTTAACATTCGAGGTTTGGACGTAAATTTAAGTGTTAGGCGCAACTATAAAAGAGTCTAAAATTCAAACAATATGGCAGATATTGAAAAAATTATTGATAATCTGAATTTACCAAAACAGATTTTAGACAAAAGCGAAGCTTTACTTAAAGGTTTGTTTGGACAATCATTTGATGAAATTGGTGGCATGATTGCAGACCAGGTAAGATTGCGCAGATTCAAAAATCAAATAAATATTTTCACTAAGGCTCAAAAATTATTAAAAGATAAAAAAATTGATCCTAAAAAAGTTTCTTTGAAAGTTCTTGCTCCTTTAATAGAATATAGTTCCTATGAAGAGGAAGAATCAATTCAAGATAAATGGAGTCATTTGACAGTTTACGTTTTAGAAAATAATTTTGATACCATTTTCCAGCAAAATTCTATTAGCATCCTAAATAGAATCTCATCTGAAGAAGCCAAATTTTTGGACCGCCTATATAAAGATTTTTTCGACCGTAGAAAAAGGATGTTTAAAAAAAGAATAGAAAGGGAAAAAGAGCTGAAAATACCACATAAAATAGAGACTCCGACTGACTTTTCATTAGACAATTTCGCTTTTGATATTAATGATGAATACGGAATTGCAAAAAGCAATAATGAGCTTTTGGTCTCAAATTTAGTCGCATTAGGTTTAGTTAAATGGGAAACAGAAGTAGACGTGGAAGCTTCTAAGTCTTCTGAAGACCCTGATGACACTGCTATAGATGTAGATGTAAGCGTAGACAATAACTCATATTTTATTTTCACACAATTGGGAGTAAAATTTGTCGAAATTTGTAGGGAATCAAAATAGCTGCGCCAATGCCTTGATTCGTGTCTTTGAACCTTTTTCAATGCATAGTATTTAATTTCTCTAGCCGCTATTGGTATTCCACACCAATCTTCGCTCCCTTCCTCGCCGTTGTTGTGTCTATTGACCAACAACGAATAGCCCTTAAATATTTTAACAAAAAAGCGTTTCTTCTTTCTTCAAAAATACCTGCTTACAATACATCGTTGGTCAATAGACACAACGATGGCGGAGACTATAGCGGATCAAAAAAAAATGCATTGCCCCCTCGATGTTAGTTGCCGGACCAACAACAATATTTTAAATGCCCAGATTCGTATCTTCAAGAATCTTTTTCATTTTTTTAGAAAAAATTAAATGCTGTTAAAACATGCTGCCAGACAAAACAAATGAACCTGCCCCGATAAATACCAAAGCCATTATTGTTGGTATGATACTTATGTTTATAATTGTTCATATTGGCTTTCATGCTACTTATATCAAACATTTTCCGGAATTTAAAGGGTTTGCCTGGCTGCATCATATTCACGGTGCGTTAATGGGTGCATGGGTGCTACTGTTGGTGGTGCAACCCATCTTAATTCATAAGCAAAAGTTTGCAGCACATCGTTTTCTCGGCAAGTTGTCTTACATAATTGCCCCCTTAATAATTATATCCATGTTTTTTGTAGCCCGTGAAAATTATCAAACAGGTGTCCTTAAAAAAACAGCTGTTGAAGTAATGGCGGTTCAATCAATTACGTGGATGCAATTATTCATGTTTGTATTGTTTTATTCTCTGGCAATTTACTTTAGAAGGTATCCCTATAAACACATGCGTTTTATAATTGGTATAGCCATTATCATGCTTGGCCCACCAATAAACAGGATACTTTTTAGTTATTTTCCCGAGATTGGAATAGCTAACATACTGCTGATTGCACTATACTTAAAAACCGCAGTGGCTGCTGCCTTGTTTTTTAATGACTTGATAAAAAAGAAAAACTGGATACCTTATTTAATTGTTCTTTCAGCATTCGTATTAGCCGATATTGTTTACTATGCCCGCCATTCAGCTGCCTGGCAGGCATTTGGTAAATTTGTAGTAAACAATTTGTATTAATTGCAAAGATTTAAAGCAACAGATGGTTTCGTATATTTAAGTGTTGGTCGCTATACAATCCAACCATCCCCTAATGCCCAGACTTGTGAAGACATAAACCGGGTACAGTCCTTCAAAATACCTTGTACACGGTATTGACAGCAGCATAAAGACTGTGTATTTTTAAGAAAAAAGTATGCAAAGGTTTTTATTTACAATATGCACTTTGTTTATATGCCTGTTAACAGGCTATTCTCAAAATACGATTGTTCACTCAATTATAAAACCTTACGATTATGAATTCTTTTATGATAAATACCCCGCCGACTATTTATATTATAAAACAAAACTCCGCTTTACTGGCAACTTAATGAGTAATGGCGGTTTCAAAGGGGAGTTTCGCTTTAATGGCAACCTGCACATGAGAGGCTGGTTCAGGAGTAGCAAAGATTACTACTATTTACCCGATGGAAATTTTATTACCACACTGTATGATATCAATGACAGCTTAATCAATTTACAACTTTACTTCGATGGCCTGTATACTATAAAGCCAGGGCATGGTTTCTTTACCCAAAATAAAATAAGGTACAAAGTTTCAGTAATAAACGAGATTGCTGCCTTTGGAAGACCGGGCAATGATATGCTGACAAATCTTTTTTTTATCAGGTACTTTAAAGATGCTACACAAAACGGAACTGCAGATACTTCCAAAACAATTGTAATGGATAAACTTTCTTACGATGTATGGTATCTTACAAAAATAAAAGGAGAAAAAGTTGTAGCAAAGGATCCTGATGTTGTAAAATTGGACAGTAAGAGCAATATACAGGATGCCTTGCTAAATGCAACAATGAACAAATTTGCTGAGCAAAAAGATATTCGCTTTTACATTACCGAAAAACTTACCGGCAGTATTGAAGGACTTACCTATTTCACTAAAACACTTTATCCCTCCACAGATAAATGGGAACTATACCAGCTTGTATTCCTTATTCCAACAGAATATGTTTTAAACCTGAAATACCAATCGGAAAGAATTTTTTACCTGAATGGAAAAAGAGTGACGCAGAAAATTAATACAGCATTTGAAAAGTTTGATTTAAAAAATGGCGTAACTGGATTCAGGCAGGTGGTTGGACTACCTGAGAAAGTAGAGAAAACCTGTTGCCCTAGTATTAAGCTCACCATATCACGAAGCGGCAACTCAGCATCTGTGCCACTCAGGTTAGTTGTAAAAAAGAAAAGTTATTGAACGCAGCAACTTAAGCCTTACCCGGGGGTAATGCTTAAGTTGCTGCTTTGCCAACATTTTTATTACTTGTTACCACCATTGGTATCGCTTCCATCTTAGCCTTTGTTGTATCCCTAAGCCCGCCGCAACGCCCTTGGTATGCAGGGATAGGCAAAGTGCATAAGCGTACCAACAACGCAGCGTACTACCACAAAATCAAACTCAAATTAAAGCATCAATTAGTTACAACCATTGCAATAATGTTGTTGGTAAGCCATCACTCATTACCCCTTTTACACTGCCGGTATTGATGCATTTGGGATGCCGGCACACAGTGATGAATTAAAAAATAAAGCAGCCAATAATTTATTCCAAATTTTAACACAACAAAAGCAAGGCTTATATTTGTTACGGCCTAACAACAAACAGTAATAAATATGATACAAAAAATTTTAAGCGTTATTGCAGGTTTTGCTGCATTTTCATTTTTTAAATCAACCGGTAATCACTGGACTCAAATAACTGCCATTGTAGTTTTTGCGCCGGTATCAATTTTGGGCGGGCTGTTTTATAATAAACGGCACAACAAATAATGTCAATACAAAATTCAATAACCAACTTGTTTATGCAATTCCCGGCACAGCGTTTTCTAACAAAATTTTCCCTGATAGTATTTCTTTTTGCGATCACCGGTTGTGATACAGAGGAGGATGTTAAGGGTGAATATGACAATTATACATTTGATGCACAGGTGATCAATAAGCTACCGTTGTACGATAGCCTTGCAACTGCCATCATAGAAAACTTTCCTGCGTTTCAAAAATATATTAAGGACGATGACTCTTACCGTTCTTTCAGGTATATGCCTTATGTTACAGACGATCCTGATGTTTATATAAAACTACCAAAGGCTGCAGCGCCAAATATAGCCCCTCACTTTACCCGGCTTGGTAAAGATTTTATTTATGGGTTCGATATTTTTAAAGACAGCAGCATTAAGTTTTTTGTACGAACAAAGTATGTATCAAAATCGCAGATAGATATCAATGAAAATTTATCATATTATGCTACAGGTAATATGCGGCGCAGGAAATTTCCTGAAAAAGACAGTGTACTTAACAATCGCTGGCAATACTGGATACAGTTTAGCAAACGGGATTTATTTTAATATATTTTAAAGATGGGGATATCTGCCGCAATTGGTTTACATCTTTGCGTTGTAGATAACCACAAAGTATTGATGCTATTTACTAATTTACTTTGACAGAAAATATTTTACCTTACCTTATAAAATGAAGTATTTCTATTAAGCAGTTTTGTAATCAACAAAGTATTTTTCTCAACTGGTAATAATAAATTCTGTTAGCTTTACCATTCGTAAAAAAATTTTTTGATGGATGATACGCAGCAGGTAATTGAACAAACCAAAAAATGGATCACCGATGTAGTGGTGGGTTGTAATTTTTGCCCCTTTGCTGCCAACGCCATAAAGCAGCAAACTATACATTACCAGGTTGAATATAGTACAGATGCAGCCATATGCCTCGATGCTTTTTTAACAGAAGCAGTTCGGTTAAATGATACATTGAGTATTGAAACCAGTTTCCTCATCTTCCCCTATTCATTTGCACAATTTGATGATTATCTTGATATGGTAGCACTGGCTGAAGAATTATTAATAGAAAAAGGATACGAAGGTATTTACCAGGTGGCAAGTTTTCATCCGCAATACCAATTTTCCGATTCGCATGAAAAAGATGCGGCCAATTATACCAATAGGTCGGTTTATCCTATGCTGCATTTGTTAAGGGAATCAAGTATAGATAAAGCTTTGGAAAATTATAAAGATCCCGATGGTATTCCTGCCATCAATATTGACTTTGCAAGAAAAAAAGGATTGGTATATATGAAAATGCTGAGAGATAGTTGTTTGTAATACCGGCTACATCTGCTTCAGCCATCCGGTAATGCTCATTCTGCTGCGGTGGGCTTTTATCACTTCATGTTCCATTTCATCGCTTTTAAAAAATACAGATGTTTGCGATTGCGGTTGAATTGTTTGTGCCGTTTCGTTTTGATATACCACTAATTGCCCGCCATCTTCCTCCTGCCAGTTATTGTTTAAGTAATTGATCAATGAATATTTTCTGTTGCTGTCGTTTTTAAACTGGTCTTTATGCTTTTTATAAAAACTACCCTCTTCATATACGGCATAGTGAAATTCGTAACCATTAATACCGGTATAGCAGGTGCGGTTGAGGTAGTCAATAAAATCTTCTACCTGTTGTAAAAATTCCTGTTCGTAAATATTATCATGGCTTTTATCCATCCAGTAAATTTTGTCGCCCCGCATTTTTTGTGAGCTGTCTTTTATTACTTCGTTTCCAATTCCTGCAGCGGTCATCAAATCATCGCTTTGTAACTGTAGTATATTTTGATGCAATCCGTTACATAATTTTTCATTTAAAAAACTGTGGTCGATGCCAATATTGTTATCAAGGTAACTATCAATCATCAGGTCGAACGGATTGTTCATATTATTAGTTAAGTTGGTAAGGTAGTTCTTTTTTGCTGCTGTCAATATTTACCTTAAGCAAACTGTTAACAGTAGTGCAAAGAGTTGTATATTTAATAAACGGGTAGCGATTTTACAATTGCTGCAAACTTAAATACACCGTTAATCAATATTTAATATTATGGAAATAGAAATATTCACCCTCTGCGATTTTGCACAGGACAATCAATCAAAACTAACCATTGTTGGCACCTTTGATAGTATTAATGCCAAGCAGTTTCCTGTGCAGCACCCGGCATGTGCAGTAGCCTGCCGCATACGCTTTGCCGCTAAAGAAGCCGGCGATCATGATTTTAAATTAAGGCTTGTAGATATTACAGGAAAAGAAATTATACAACCCATTACCGGTACAATTAATATTCCTGCACCGCCAAACGGGCAGGTGGTAACTATAAATTTAGTGGCCAATTTTAATCAGCTGCAGTTTGCAAAGCCCGGTCGTTTTTCTTTTGAATTGTATATTGACGGCGACTGGAAAAGTGGGTTACCTTTATTTTTAAACCAGGTAGTGTAACAGCTGAAAATAAACACTGCCTTAAAATTTTGTATTTAAGGCAGTGTTATATTAATATAAATTACCGAACCGGAAAGTGACTTTATTATTTAATAATTTTTTTGGTTTCAATCAATTCTCCATTAACTGATAATTTGGCAAGGTACACGCCTGGTGTAAGCTTTGCAAGACCATCAATAAATAAATTATTATTGCCTTTATTAACGCTGTATTGCTTATTTAATACTGTTACTCCTGTTATACTTGTAATACTTAATTGTGCTGTTGCTTTAAACCCGCTGGTAAACTGAACATTTATCTGGTCAATAAAAGGGTTAGGTGAGGTTTTCATTTTTTCAACCATGCTTATTTGCAAACGCACATAGGAGAGGTTGCTGTAAGAAATTTTTCCCGAAGCGCTTACTTGTTTTACCCTGTAAAATACCTGTGTTTTTCCGGCAAGCTCCGCAGCATTATCAGTAGCCTGGAATGATTTGAGGGTTTCTTTAACAGACCCTTCTATTATTGTATTTATTGGCGAAAAAATGGTGCCGTCAAATGAACGTTCAACTGTAAAAGAATTGTTGTTTGTTTCTTCATTTGTTTGCCAGTTGAGTATAACATTTTTATCTGTACCTCTGGTATTTAAAGTAAGGTATTGATCAGCTAACACCACTACGTTTGGAATGATGATTGGCCTGAAATAAATGCAGCTATACCTGTCCTGTACTGTAAATGTTGCGTCTGTTACACTACCTACCCTTACTTCATTAATTTTACTTTTGTTTACATACCTGTAGTTAATATTAGAAACATAGGCGGCAGTATCTATACCGGGAAAGTTTGCAATGGTACTGGTTGCTTTAAGTAAGCCACTTTGGTTAACTATGTTTAAAGTTGTAACGTTTGATACAGCATAGCTGTTAAAATCTTTAGCTGCAATCATTTCTCTTACATGAGCACCATCTCCGTCAACATCAATTGCCGACATGGTAAAACAAATAAATACATGCTCCGCAGTATCACTTGCTTTTACAAAATCTATCCTGAATTGAACGTATGACTCAGTTGCTCCCTGGCTTGAAGGAGTTTTCACCACGGGTTGCCATGCGTCACCGTATCCAAAAGTGTTATCATCAATACTTGTAAGTGTGGCACCATTTACTTTAGCTGTAATTCTTACAATGGCATCTACGCCTGTAACTACCAATGGAAACTTATACCTGGCATTTACCTGTCCTGCTGTTCCTGAAATTAATACAGGATTCTTAAATGCCATTCCCGGGGAAACGCATTGGGCTTTAGTTGTAGAAAATACTGTAGCGGAAAGTACGATAGCAGAAAATACTATGTACACGAGTGTAGAATTTGTTTTCATCTTTCTTGTGGGTTTGGTACGTTAAAAATCTGGTCTTTCTACATCTGGCCAATTTTGGGTTTCAGGCAAAACTGACATTGTACTAGGAGCTATTGGAAGTATTTTTGAAGTTTGAAATAACCGAGGTAACCGTCATTGTCAAATTCAGCACAAACATAATAGGTGTTTTCGAAAAGCGCAAGCTTTTAGGACAGTAATTTTACGGTTTTAAAAGTAAAATTACTTATAGTATTGATTCTTAACAACTTAATTTAAAAAAAAATATGGGGAAATTACAAGAGGTAAACTACCTGTTTTGTTAAAACAGGCGGTATAGGACAATTTTTAATCGTCCCTTCAAATGCTTTGTGGTACTTATTTTCTGTAGGGGGGTATTTATTTTGTAGCAACGATACCTGAATACAGGACTAAAAAATACGGCTGTAATATATTTCAGCCACTGCTATCTTTAAATAAAAAGGCACTCAGTTATTCTTTAAACTGAATGCCTTTAAAAAATGGTATATAATAAGTTTAGCCTTCGCCAAGTATCACTATCAGCGCATAAATTACCCCTGGTAAAAAGAAAAGCAGGGTAAGTAAAAGATCTATCCAAAACTTGTTGTTTATTTCTCCCTGGTGCAGGTACACTGCTAGTGGAGGTAAAAGAATAGCCAGTATTACCAGTAATAATGTATTGGTGCTTGGTTCTGCACCTTTTCGTTTCTCTGCCTTAAAAGCCTTAACCTCTTTCTTCATTTCCTTAAATCTTTCCTTTCTTTCTTTACGGGAAAGATTTCTGAATTCAGACAATGCCGAAGCCAGACCGGCAGAATCTTTTATTATAACATTATCAGCAGTACTTAATTTAGGTACCACAGCGGCGTGTGAGTGCTGTAATAAAAGTGCGAACGAAAAAAAGAAAAGCGTAAACAACGGGGTAACTTTTTTCATAAACGTTTTTTGGGGTTAAGTATTATCAGCGTTAAAATTATTTTATTCCTGCTAATGAAAAAAAATATCTTTTACACATTATAAAACAGCCCCCTTTTACCTGGAGAAATCTGATTTTACAGCATACTTGCTCCAGCTGTCATAACAGTCAATTCGCATTGCAGTATTGCCATTTACCGATAACCAGCTTGGTTTTATAAATGCAATTTCTTTTTTGGGTAGTTTTAATTCGTAATAATAATAACCGGCAAATGTTTTTGCATCGCAGCTTTTAAGGAGTTTAACTTTAAAGGGCTTTTTACCAAATACACTGTCAATATTAAATGCTGATTTCATTTCAGTAGAGGGAAAACTGATAATACTGAAAGAAGTATAACCCATACGTGGCTCTTTAACCACTATATTTCATTTAACCGGTTGGCGGCCTGGATAAAACTTCGTCCTTTAATTGTAAGCTCAACTGAACCCTTTCAAAAAAAATTAATGCTGGTATCATCACTTATTTCAACCCTGTCAGTCGCCCACTTAACCGGAAGTTTTTTGGGTTGACTATCTGTGGCAGCAAAAAACCTGCCCGCAGCAAAAGATTAGTGGTACACTAACCGGGCCGTAGTAACCAGGGAGGAAAATAGAATTACTTGCTGATTCACCTGAATTTAATCGTCGCTGTGTTAACATTCCAAATGCATCAATTCCGGTAGCATAAAATTTTGCAGATGAATAAGAATAGTCTTCAGCATTAATGCATAAACCTGCTTTAATAGGATTGTTATGAATGTACTCCAGCTTTTGATTGAATACTTTTGAGGAGCGTAATTCAACAGATAATGAATTACGTTCCCAAAATTGATACGTTCTGTCTTTTGCATTTACTTTAAACTGCTCCAGTAAATTGATATTGGTTTGTTGTAAATGCGGTTTTATTTCCTGGGCAGTATGTTTTAAAAAACTATGCTGAATAGTTTGTAGTGTTTGTCCCGGCAGCGGCTGCCATATTAAATGAATATGATTGTTCATTATTACAAATGCATACAGCCTGATTCTTTTTTGTTGTACTAAAAACTGCAGGCTTTTAATAATTTCTTTTTTGTATTTATCCTCTTGTAATAATGTTTTCCATTCTAAAATGGTAGCTGTAAAAAATTGCTGCCAATATTCGGGGTAAAGTGCTGGCATGGTATTACGAATTTACCATTTTACTTTTATTATTTTGTTGTAGCTGTGTGTGGTATGCTTGCCCCACATTTGGCTGCCACTATTGAACCGGCAAACGCCGTTGTTGGTATCGAAGTAAGGATAATGAGCAATGGCGTACCAACAACATTATTGCAATGGGTGTAACTAATTTTGTTTTTGTGGCAGTACGCTGTGAATTGAAAGGAAATACTTGAGGCATAGCTGACCGACACTATTGAATCGGCAAACGCCGTTGTTGGTATCGAAGTAGGGATAATGAGAATGGCGTACCAACAACATTGTTGCAATGGGTGTAACTAGTTTAATACCTGCTGTGTTGTTGGTACGCATACCAACGGCTAAGGCGGAGAAACCGAAACGGAATATCAAACAGCAGTAAAAGTTTATGTATTTGATATGATTTATTATATTCGTTTAAACTTTTTACAATGATTAAAATTTGTTGCAGTATTTGTTTTATGCTTTTGGGAATTACGAACCTGATTGCTCAGTCTAATTCAGTTGCTATACAAAAAAGATGGATGATGACAGATGTTGTTGGCGATAATGCAAAGAAGGAACGCTATGAAAAAGAATTTACTAAACGCACCCGTGAAATGGAATTAAAGCAGGGTAAATTTTATATTTATGAAGATGGTGTACTTGAGTCAGAAGCTAAATATACTATGGCGCCTGATGGTAAATCTTTTTTGGTTTTAGACGGCATTGCCAGGGTTTCAGTTAAAATAGTAAGTTTAAAAGGTGATATACTGCAGGCTGTTGCATTTGGATTGATGTCTGGTAAGGATACAATTATTTATACAGTTTCCTCCCCTGCTGTTGCAAAAGCAATGAGTAATAAAGTAAATGCAAAGGGATGGAACAATATAACAAGTGCCTGGAATAATGTAACAACAGAATACCAAAAACGTACCGACCTTGCAGCCAACTTTATTGCTTTATTAAAAGCGAATGGAGGTATTGATGAAAAAAATATTGCCCAGTTTACGGCGGCAAAAACAAAGGCTGCCGCTATTAATACCAAGCCGGAAAATCTTACAGCCAAATCGGTAGCGGAATACCAGTTAGTGCAGGCTGAAGTTAAAAAAACAATACAGGCTGCTTTTTTAAAAGTAGAGGAAAAGCCTGAGCTGAAAAAATTACCTGCCATGCAGGAAATGCAGGCACAGATGGAAGGGAGTGAAAACAGGATTAATGTAGCAAGAATGGATTATAATAACAGTGTTGCTGCATACAATGCTGCTGCTAAAAAAAATAAAAGCGCACAAAAAGATATTGCTTTTAAAGCAGACGCAGGTAGCGAAAAAGCGCCACAAGTGAAGTTTTAATTTTCGAATACCTTTTCGTTACCTGTTCCAGCAGAACATTTTGTGGGTAGCTAAAAAAATAAGGTTTGCATTTTCGTTCCTAAGGAACGATTTGTGCTTTTCTGCAATTAATAAAAATACCTGTTAAAGGAGCACAATACGTTCCTACGGAACGTGAAAACAATTGTGTTAATATTGATCTACCTATAAATTGTTCCTATCGGAACAAAAAGGCAGAAAATTTAATTTGGATTTATTTTGTGTGGCAGTAAGTAGGGATACGTCGTTGGTTAAAAACCAGACGACGGCGGAGATTGGAGCGGTACCGACAGCGGCGAAAGATGGAAGCGGATACCTACGGCGGCGAAGGGATACCAACGAAGGCTAAGAGATCACCAAGAAT
>JAYVJU010000140.1:0-9384 GCA_043769035.1 Ferruginibacter sp. | reverse complement strand
CATTACCATATTTAATACATCTACAATGCTGTTAAAACCTGCGCCGCTTTGTACAGGATATTGTACCGCCACCACATTGGTACCAAAATGTGCTTTGGCTTCCCGTAACGTTTTATCAAAATCTGCGTCATCAAGGTCAACCTGGTTTACTACAAAAAGGGTGGGGGTTTTAAATTTATCGGTGTACTCCCATATAATATCTGTTCCCACTTCTACTCCCATTGCAGCATTTAAAATCATTACACCGGTATCAGCAACACGTAAAGCACTTATTACTTCACCGGCAAAATCATCGTAGCCGGGAGTATCAATAATATTTATTTTATAATTGCGCCATGGTATGTGCAGTAGTGAGGCAAAAACAGAGCTTTGCCTTTCTGTTTCCAGTTCGTGATAATCGCTGACTGTATTTTTTGCAGCAACAGTGCCGCGGCGTTTGGTAATGCCTGCTTCAAAAAGCATGCTTTCGGCCATAGTTGTTTTACCAGAGCCTGCATGCCCCAGCAGGGCAATATTTTTAACATGATTGGAATCGTAAGTAGCCATAATATTTTTTTTATGGTGATGAAATCATCTCTAAAGCAGTCAGCCAATCTGGTATAGATTGGCTGACTTTATGAGAAGTTATTGATTTATGAACTGATGAAAATCCTCTTCCAGTTTATCAAGGTCTGTTATCAGCAGGTCAAATTTTTCTTTGATATGATGATGAGGAATGCGATGGCCAAAAGTTGGATGCCTGTCGGCTTCATTTATATGAAAACGTATTTCGTGTTTTAAATCATGAATATTGATGAGCTGAATATGAAACTGGTTATGGTAATGTTCTATTCCCGTTACAGTATCAAGCGCTGTTTTCCCCGGCGCAAAAAAGTATAATTCCGTTTTAAGCTTATTTAGTTTTTCACGGTATAATGCCAATACAGCATACCATTGTTTACACTCGTCAATAAGTGTTTTGTGTTGTGCTTCTGTTACCATTTCAATTAAATTTTATTGTTAAATAATGGTGTTTCATTTTGTTTACTAAAGGTAAAAAGGGTATAAAAAAATACACTGATATACATCATGGCGTAACGTAAGGGATATCAGTAAAAAAGGGCGGGATTGGTGTAGCAATTCACAAGGTGCAGTATTGCCTTAAAATTCAACTGAGTTTATTCAGGGATAAAATGGACTGTATTAAAAGTACAATATCTTTTACAATATTTAAACTGAAATTTTTAACAGGTGATTACTGAGCTTTTATGTAAACAGTATTGTAAAAACTAAAGTACATACTGGAAAAGATGGTATGCCCGGGCCGGGCAAAATAATATAATACGGAGTTGCAGATAACTCCGCTTTTGTACATATGTACACCGGAAATTATCGTGCCAAACATTAACAGGGTTTTATTTAAAATACAGGTACTTCTGCACAATAATTGTATTTAAAAGATGTTGGTAGTAGAGTAACACTTTAATCCGCCTGCTACCCACACATTTATTCATTTAAATTTAAACAAAATGGAAACTCCCCAAAAAAAATCCCCATTACACATTGCAGTGCAACAGGTAACTAATAATACCACTGCATGGATCGGTCACCGCAAGTCAGACAATAAAGATATTGTTGCAGGGCAAACTTTTACCTGTCCGTCGGAAGGCGAGCTTGGTGCAATTGAAATTTTTTCGTCACTGGTTTTAAACCCGGTAATTTAAAAATGACCATGCATACATTTGATGCTGCCACTAAAGTGTGGGGGCCGGTTTTAAGTACTTCTGCAATTGATATTCAGAAAAAAGATTCGGAAAAATGGATATCATTTCCACAGACAGGCTTGCATTTAACAAAAGGCAATACCTACGGCTTTCGCCTGCAAAGCAGCGATAGTTGTGTTGGAATAGGAGAGTCTGCAGGCAGTCATTTACAACCGCCTTTTACAGGCGGACAGGAATGGATTGGCAATGCAGAAAACCAGCCAGGTAAATATTTTACTTATTTAAGCCTTGCTTTTAAAGTTGAATTAAGAGCTTAAAAATATTTGATAATTAAAACGGTAGTTAAATACTGTAAAACGTACTAAGGCATATATCATCTGTAATACGCAGAAGATGTATGCCTTGTTTTTTACTGCAACTGTTAGGGCGCATTTCAAATTGTTGTAAAGGGTTGCCAACCTTTATAAAGTTCATCACAACTTAAAAGACGTTATTGAAGGTTGGCAACCCTTTAATGCGCTGCGACAATTTGAAATGCACCCAACTGTTATTAAGCTGCTTATTGAATAAGTATATCTTTACAAAAAATATTACGCCATGCTGAGCAATAATGATATACTAAAAAAATTACGGGTGGCATTATCATTACGTAATGATGATATAATTGAGATATTAAAATTGGTGGATTTTGAAATAAGCAAAGGGGCGCTTGGTGATCTGTTTCGTAACGAAGATCATCCCGGATATGAAGAAGCCGGAGACCAGATTCTCCGCAATTTTTTAAATGGGTTAATTATTTATAAACGTGGCCACCTGCCACAACCCAAACAAAATCTTAAAGAAGAAGATATAGTTAAGAAAGAAAAAAAGAAGGAATAGCCATTTACTTTTTTTACCAGATGAAGAAAGTAACCTTCCGGAATTTAAAAGCTCCGGAAGGTTTTTTAATTACCTGATATTACCGATTGCATTTTTTGCAGTATCGTGTTTTGTTTTTAAAACATTACTTATAGCATTGCCCTGTGCATCTGTTGAAAATGTGATGATGAAATCATCGCTGCCATTGGCACAAAGGTTCATTAACATACGAACCGGTACACCGGGCGGCAAACCATTTAAAGATATGCGGCCGTTTTCGTTGGTTTCGCTTTTGTAAACTGTACCACTGTTATCAACAAACCAAACAGCAGCTCTTGCTACAGGTTGCCCCGGCGGTAAACCATTTAATGAAATACGTGATGTAGCTGAAAAATCATCAGGACTGCCGGAAATAATTGCACAGGTGCCATCATTACAACTGATAGCTTTTATTGCCACAGGTATTGCATCCCATTTTCCATTTTGTACAATTTGATTATTTCCACCTAAAGTTAAGCGGCCATCTTTTTCATCAACATGCGGATCGCCCCAAACACGTGATGCCAGCACTTCGGGTGCCGACCATTTTACGGGAAGTTTTTCACCGGCCATTCTTACTTGTGTTTTTAATGTTTCTTTTAATCCCGAGGTAGCTTTTTCGACTACTTTACCGGCAGCATCATTATTGTTAATAGTTATGGTTGCTACTTCGCCACTAAAATTTAAGTAACTGCTTTCCATATTGCCATCGCCATCAAGGTCGGCACTTACAAAAGCGTTACCAATACGGTTGCTTCTTACGGTATTATTATTTCGCCATTTCATAACCGGGTTATTACCCGTGTTATTATCCTGGTTGTTGTCTATACTGCTTGCCATACCTGCATTTACCTTTTCGCCAAATGTAGCGCCCTGTGTTTGTTTAGGTACAGTAACATTCATAGAAATGCGGTTGGGCATACCGCCGTTAATGCCATTTATGCCGCTCTTTGCATTTTCGCCAACTGTAGTAACCTGTGTTTGTTTGCCTACAGCAACAAATGTTTCGTCGGCTATAATATAATTAAGGTCGGCAGTAATGGTATAATTGCCTTCATCCCAATTTGTAAATTCAAACTCACCATATTCATTGGTATTGGTGGTACGCATCTGGCCGCCGGGGTTTTTACCTCCCTTAACAATAATTCCACCGATAGGGCCACCAGGCCGCAAAGCCGCAGAAATAACAGCACCGCCAGGTAATGCACCTCCTAATAAAGATGTTTCATCCATTTGAGCATCAATAACTACATCTCCAACCCATATTTCGTTAACGCCATCATCATCCGTATCGGCAAATGATACAGCCATATTTTTTATGTTGGACCGGGTAGTATTTATTGAAGCCTTGCCCTGGTTGTTAGTATTTGTATTACCAACTCTGTCGTTTGACTGGTTGGATTTGGTTTTTGTTTTTATAAGAGCAGCGGCTTCCTCAGGTGTACCTTCTGCAGTTATTATTTCTACCGAGAAGAAATCATCAGCGGCAAGTATTTCACCAGCAATATCATAACTACCTTTATTTTTGAAATAGATATCGTATCCTTTTTTAGCAATAAATCCACCACTTAGTTTTACCACATAATCTCCGGTGGGTATATTGGCAAACCAAAATTCGCCGCAGGCTTCTGTTTGTGTACTTGCTACAGAAGCACCCGAAGCGGCATCAACTAAATATACTTTCAATCCGCTTATACCATTGCAACTGTTATCAGAGGCTGCACCATTACTACTTTTGTTCATCGGCACCATGTCTCCTGTTTGTGCATTGTCTTTAAAATATGGGTTATTTTGGCTCTGCACACTCGCTATACAGCCGTTGCAATCATTATTGCCTCCCTCAAAAAAAACAGGTTCATATTGCCTGCGGCCTGTTGACATGCCACTACCAGCATCGGCAGATCTTTTGCCCGATGCCATTCCGCTGGAAGCATCTCTTGCATAAATAGCTGTACTGATTCCGTTACCGCCGTTATTATTAATTATCATTCCGGTACTTGCGTAAGAAGCAGCTGCCGCACCGCCACCAGCACCGCCGGCAAGTTTTGTTTTATTGGTTACAATTCCAGAACTGCTGCCACCACTCCAGGTTACTTTGCCGCCAATTATATTATGTGCCGAAGATATAACTGCGCCACCTGGGATTGCACCACCAACTAAAGAAGCTCCTTGTGACAAAGCACTGCCGGCAGCATGTAAACCCTGGTTTACTTTTTCGCCAAATGTTGCGCCTTGTGTTTGTTTTTGGTATTGTACTGCATCGCCGGGGCATGCAAATGTTCTTTCTTCTGTGCTGCCATCAGCATTTGTTTTCTTTAAAGTTACCGGGCCACAGCTTTCATTATTTTCATCATCATCCATTGCTGATCTTTTTCCTGTAGCTAAGCCACTTGCTGGATCCCTGGGAGAAGAAATTCTTTTGCCAGTTGCTAAACCACTTGCAGGGTCTCTTGGTGCAAGTATTCTTTTGCCTGAAGATTGCCCGGTAGCAACATCTCTTGGTGCACTTCTTTTACCAGTTGCTAAACCACTTGCAGGATCTCTTGGTGATGAAAGTCTTTTGCCAGTTGCCAAACCGCTTGCCGGATCTCCCGACGCCATTCTTTTACCAGTAGCCTGCCCGCTTGCAGCATCTCTTCCACCAAATGATTTTATGATACCTACGCCGGCTGTAAATAATTTTACGCTGCGGTTTTGTTCAGTCGCAACATCAATACCTCTTTGAGGATCGAGCAGGCGTATAGAAGAAGTGGTTTGCAGGTAATCTGTATTAATAAAAAACCGTGTGGAATTATTTAAAGGATAGGCAATACTTATATTGCCCGATAAACCGGGCATAAGGTTTTTACTGCCTGCATCAAAACGGTATAATGCTCTTGTTGCACCTTGCTGATTGATGCTTAGTCCGCCTGCATGATTATAAAAAATACCTCCGCTTACATCGGCACTTATTTTTACTTTTTCGCCAAAACTAAATGAGGGCCCGAATAAAAAATAAGCATTTAATGGTTTGGTGCTGGTGATCAATGCATCCACCGGGAATTTTCTTTCGGTTAAAAATTCACTTATTGCAGTACTGCTGATGGTGCCGGGAATAATACCCGTGTTAAAACCCAGCCCCACATGTCCAAAATTATAGCGGCCAAACATTTTAGTGGCCATACTGTTTCCTCTGAAGAGGGAACTTTCTTTACTTTTTAAACCAAATGATGCTCCGGTGCTCATACCAAATGTCCAGGCATCGTTTGGTGCAGCTATGCCAGACTTATTACTTCTTGATGAGTTATGATCCTGAGATTTGTTTTGAACATCAGGATCCGGTGCAGCCAGGCCGGATTTATTACTACGTGACGAGTTATGATCCTGGGATTTGTTTTGAGAATCCGGGTCAGGAGCAGCTTTGCTGGACGATTTATTACTACGGGATGAGTTGTGATCCTGGGATCTGTTCTGACCATTTACATTAGTAACAGCAATCAGGCAAAGCAGGTATATTGCTTTACCCATGTGAGGCAGCTTTATCATGGAAGATTGTTTTGTGGTTGGGTTAAAATTAATAATAAGGTTTGGTTAATGCAAGCTTATGTTTTGCCGGTTGTTCGTTGTAAAGCAGTTATGTTGCTTATTTAAAGATACCGGGCTTGTGTGTAACGTTTTAGCAGGGTATTTAATTGCATTAAAATTGCTGATATTATATAGGCGAAAGTTTATGCAAAAGCAGGCTCAAGCTGCAATCACCGGCTTTTTATACTGTGTTGAGACAGCAAACTATAAATAATATCCACATTAACAGTTTTTGGTAAAGAAATTGAAATACACCTGAAAAACAGATGATGCTGTACAAATTATCGACAGTAATAGGTATTGTACTTGTTGTACTGGTAAGCAGTTGCAATAAAAAACAGGTGCCACAAACTGCTGGAAAGCCAGCTATAATTTATAATGGTAAAGAGCTGGTTGCAAAACCTGCCGGCACAACAACTCCTGCAGTTAAAAAAACAGTAGTAAAAAAAGTAGCTGCGCCGGTTGCTAAAGTTATTGTTGTAAATGATAAAGCAGCTAAAAAAAATATTGACGGCCGCCTGTATTATGATGTTGAAGGCCGCCGTTACTGGCGTAATTATAACGATGGCAAATATTACCTGTTCAATAAATCGATGTACAGCGATAGCGCATTTAAACCACATTAATTTCTCTAAAATAATTTATATGAAAAACCTGTTGTATTATTTACTGTTTTTGGCATTTGCAGTTCCTGTAAAAGCACAGTTAAAAACCACGCCTGTATGCCCTGCACTGGTAGTTGATTTACTGGAAGGTAATGTAAACGGTATTGAACCCAATTTTTCATCGGCCGATATAAAAAAAGCATTTCCCTGTTTTAGTGCAGAGGAAGCAGAAGGTACAGGAACATGCGGCGGACTTATAAGTTATAAAGACAAAGACATTTATTTTTACACCACCAAAGCTTATATAGAAATACGTGAAAAATTTAAAGGTAAATTAAGCCTGCCTTTAATGGGTGCTGCCCGGAGCAGTTTATTTAAAGTGCTGGGGCACCCAAAAATTAAAGATGTAAACTGGGATGCTTTTCAAACCAAGTATGGTATTTTAATACTGTACTATAATAAAGCCAGCAAAATAAACCGGATACAGTTTAGCAGAAAAACAACCGACACCATAAATTTGTGTGAATAGCAAACGGCTGTTATGATTTTTTTATTTGCTTAACGGCATCAATAAATTCCCAAAGAGCATCAGTTGTTTTATCAATCAGGTCTGGCGACAGCTGTTCATAAATATCTATTGCAATGCCGGCATTGGCTTCGGCAATTGCATCGAGCAATTCCGGAATACTTATTTCTTTAAGCCGTGCTATGATGTATGCCTGTTCCATCGTTTAATTATTTTAATAGTTTATTTTCCTGCCATCAGCATTTTATAAAAAAAAATGATCCGCTTAAGATCTGATACCGGGATACGTTCATCAATACCATGAAAGCCCCTGGCATTTTGCATGGGAATAAAATTAAGCACTGCATTACTGAAAGGACGGAAATAACGGGAGTCGGTTGCGCCAATTACCAGGTAAGGCGATACCACCACATCAGGTACAGTTTTATAAACAATAGCTTCCAGTTTTTTAAACATGGCATTGTCTGTTGCAGTTAATGCCGAAGGTTCCATCAACGAAATAGTTTGTTTTTGTACCACCACACGATCATCATTAACAGCCTGCTTTACAAAATTTATCACATCGTCACTGCTTTGGCCGGGTAAAGTGCGGCTGTTAAATGTTGCTTTAGCAACAGAAGGAATCACATTATCTTTTATACCGGCTTTTACAATTGTTGGAACAAGTGTGGTATGTATCATTGCATTGCTTTCTTTTGATTTTTCCAGCTGGCTTATGAGCATCGGTTTAAATAACCACTGATTACTCAGTGCCATCCTGTTCATATAAGATCCGCCTGGGCCAATGCGGCTGAATAATTCTGCAACAGGTGCAGTAATTCTTGCAGGCATTTGTTTGGCCCTTATTTTTTCAATGGCTTTGTTAAGCACATCAATAGCAGTTTCTTTATTTGGCATAGAAGAATGGCCGCCGGCAATTTCAACTGTAAGGTCGATGTTTACATATCCTTTTTCGCCTACACCAATTACGGCAACGGGTCGTTTTAAATCTTTAAAATGTTCGGTATCTACCTGGCCGCCTTCATCCAAAACCAGTTGCGGACGAATGTTTTGTTGTTTAAACCAGGCAGAAATTTTTGCTGCACCTCTTTTACCGGCAATTTCTTCATCGTGCCCAAAACATAAATAAATGGTTTGTTGCGGTTGCACATTTTCTTTCAGCAATTGTTCGGCGGCTTCAAAAATTGCAATGGCGCTGGCTTTATCATCCACAGCACCTCTTCCCCAAACCGTATCTTCTTTTATTAATCCGCTGAAGGATGGGACACTCCATTTTTTTTCTGCAACAGCTTCTACAGGTACCACATCCATATGCGCCATAATTACCAGTGGTTGCAGGGTGCTGTCTTTTCCCTTCCAGGTATATACATAACTAAACTCACTAAAAATCATACGGGGTAATTGCCGGTGTACCGTTGGATAAGTTGTTTCTAAAAAGCTGCGGAATTTATTAAATTCTGTTGTATCAATGGGCAGTGTATCACCAAATGAAATTGTTTTTATACGGATGGCTTCGCCAAGGTGTATTGCTGCAGAATCGCTGATGCCGGTTATAGCAACAGCAGGATAGGAGGGAATGGGGTTGGTATAACGCCAGGTATTAAATACTAAAACCGCAGCAAGTATCAGTAAGGCAAATAAACAGCCGTATAAAAAACGTTTGAACATGTAGATTGATTTTAGGCAAGGAAGATACAACAGATTCAGTAAACAGTTTTTGACTGAAGCTGTTTCTGTTATGAAGGTGTACTTTAATCAGTACAATAAATAAGACAGGTCATCTGCCGGGGTTAATTCAACTTGCGCAGGTGCATCATGCTGCCAGCGAAAAAGAAATGCATTGGTGCTACCTGTAAGTTTCAGTTTTCCTTCGTTTAGTAAAAGTGCTGTGCCTTCGGGCAATGCCACAATGGGTACAGCAGTATACAGTTGCAGAAATTCGGCCAGCCGCTGGTTACGGGTTTCGCCATTAAAACCTGCAACAGGTAAGTTGTAATAATGTGGGTTTACCTGGAAAGGTAAAAAGCCCAATGCAACAAAACTGCCGGGGTTAATAATGGGCATATCGTTACTGGTACAAATGGTAGCG
>JAYVJU010000139.1:0-5887 GCA_043769035.1 Ferruginibacter sp. | reverse complement strand
TCTTTCTTGCCATACCAGCACCCAGTATTACCAACATTATAACACCAAAACCAATGCGCCAGTACATACGTTGAGACAATTTACGTTCTCTGGCTTTTTGTTCCGTCATAAATGCATCCAGGTTACGGGCATTTTGTTTGCTGAACTCCTCCATGTTTAAAGAGTCTTTCACCTTCATATTTTCTTGAATAACATTATTAAATTTTGCAGTGGTGCTTTCCATTTTTGCAGCATTGTTACGCATTTCCTGTAATTGCTTATCGGTAAGCTGTGCATTGGCAACGGATACAAAGAATAATAAAATGATTGATAAGTATTTCATGATTTTTTTCTGTAAAGTAAGATGAAAACAGCGATAGTGGAATACCGTTAAGAAGGTATTTTAATCCACTTACCTTCTTCAGCACTTTTAAAAACTGCATCAATCACTGCCATATTATTTACGGCATCCTGTAAAGGAGTAGGCACAGCAGTACCGTTAATAATTGCCTGGCTGAATAAATTGCCCTGCAGGGTGTATTGATCAACCGCATCAAAAATAATTTCTTCTGTAGAGTTTTTTTTGTGCAGCCACATACGTGTGGATGCATCCGGCGGTGCGTTGAAAGGAATTTCAATCTCTATCCTTGCAGTGGTGCCTAAAATATTTACCCGCTGGTAAGGCGCCAGTTGTGTGGAGCAGGTAAAAGTAGATGTGCCTGCAGAAAAATTTAAAATACCCGATGCATAACTGTCGGTATGCATCACAGGGTCAAATTCAATATTGGCAAAAACACTTTCGGGCTCTTTACCAAAAATAAAACGGGATAGAGAAATGCAATAGCAACCAATATCCATTAATCCGCCACCACCAATTGCTTTATTGTTGCGGATATTATTGGGGTCGGTATTGTAATAAGAAAAAAAGGATTGAATGGTTTTTAATTGTCCAACAGCGCCTTCATCAACCAGCTTTTTTGCCTGTATCCATTGCGGATGAAAACGGTACATAAAAGCTTCCATCACTTTTAAATGCGGCTTTTGTTTTGCAGCTTCAAATAATTCTTTTGCCTGTGCCGCTGAAAGGGCAATGGGTTTTTCGCACAACACATGCTTGTTGGCTGCAATCGCTTTTATTGCCCATGGTACATGCAGGTGATTGGGTAAAGGAATATAAACTGCATCTATTTCAGCATCATTTAACAATGCTTCGTAACTGCCATAAGCTTTATTAATGTGTAGTTGTGTTGCCACAGTTTTTGCCTGCTCAATATTTCTCGATGCAATGGCCACCACATCACAAAACTCTGCCTGCTGCAGGGCAGGTATTACTTTTTCTCTTGCAATTTTTGCAGTGCTTAATATTCCCCAGCGAATTTTTTTCATGTGTACAAAATAACGAATCTTATTAAAACAAAAAAGGAGAACGATTTCTCATTCTCCTTTACTTATAACTTTATTACTTAAAACTTTCTATTTACCTCCACTCCTCTTGGCCTCAATACTTAAGGTTGCATGTGGCACTGCACGTAAACGGGCTTTATCAATCAGCTTTCCGGTTATACGGCAAATACCGTAAGTTTTATTTTCAATACGCATCAATGCTTTTTCCAAATGATCAATAAAAGTGATCTGGCGGCTGGCCATCTGGCTCAGTTGTTCTCTCTCCATGCTCATACTGCCATCTTCCATAGTCATATAACGGGCATCATCATTATCGCCGCCCATTTCATCTTTACGGGTAATTAAGCCCTGTAAATAACCCAGTTCTTTTTTAGCAGATTCCAGCTTGCGCTGAATCAGCTCCCTGAATTCGGTAAGATCGGTATCATTGTATCTAACAAGTGGAGCGCCTGGGTCGTGTACAGGTTGATCCAACACAGATTTGGTAAAATCAGGCTGATATTTACGGGTTGTTTTAGTATTTATTTTTGGAATAACCACCGGTTTAGGCGGCGCCACTTTAATATCTTTTGCTTTTAGCGGAGCTATTGATTTTACGGGTGCTGCAACTTTTACGGGAACGGGTTTTACTTCCACTTTTTTCACTTCAACTTTTTTTGTCATGGGTTTTTGTAACGGAGCTTTTACTATTTCCGGTTTCTTTGGTACTGATTTTATTACTTTTTTTGTAGGAACTGCCTTTTTTGGGGCTGGTTTAACTACTTTAACTGGCTTTTTTGCTACAGGCTTAGCTACTTTTTTAGGAGCAGCCTTTTTAACAGGCGCTGATTTTTTTGCAGGCGCCGGTTTTTTTACTACTTTTTTAGGAGCAGGCTTAGCTGCCTTTACTGGTTTTTTAGCGACAGGTTTGGCTGCTTTTTTAGCAGCAGGTTTAACCACTTTCTTTTTTGTAGCCATACTACACTAATTTTTTAGTACGTTCACTTTTAATATGACATTATTCACTTCGATCTCAATACCGTCGTTTAAAACCGGCGCAAAAGCAAGCGAATCTGCCAGAATTTCGGCGCAAATATAGGTTTTATATTGAATTAAAGACGGTTGCAGGTCTGCATTTTCCAATACTTTTACACTTATCCTGTCGGTAAGTTCAAAACTGCTGTCTTTACGGATATTCTGGATCCGGTTTACAAACTCACGGGCATCGCCTTCCTTTTTCAATTCATCTGTAATGGTAATATCAAGCGCCACAGTCAAAGAGCCTTTGTTAGCAATTTCAAAACCCGGTATCTCATCGGTTGAAACTTCCAGGTCTTCCGTTTCTATATAAATAGGTGTTTCACCAGTTGCTTCATAATCTTTGTTCAATAAATAAGGGCCTTCCTGTACTTTATCAATTGCCGCATTATCAAATTTTGCAATTTCATCGGCAGCCCATTTCATTTTTTGCCCTAACTTTTTGCCCAGGGTTTTAAAATTGGCTTTGGCTTTTTTGCGGATGAAATCATTATCTGCGGCCAGCAATTCTATTTCTTTAATATTAGTTTCGGCCTTTATAATGTCTGCCACCAGCTGAATTCTTTCCGGCATGTCTTTATCAATTGCCGGGATACTTACTTTTTGTAATGGCTGCCGCACTTTAATATTTACTTTTTTACGCAGCGATAATATTAACGAAGACGCATCCTGTGCCAGTTGCATTCTTTTTTCAAGGTCTGCATTAATTACATCCTCTTTTACTTTAGGAAATAATACATGATGGACTGATTCGTTTGCAAAACGGTTGCTTACTTCATTCAGATTAAAAAATAACCAGTCTGCAAAAAATGGAGCGATGGGGGCAATTAATAATGACAAGGTTTCTAAACATTCATACAAAGTTTGGTAAGCACAGATTTTATCTTGCTCATACTCACCTTTCCAAAACCTGCGGCGGCAGAGGCGTACGTACCAGTTGCTTAAATGGGCATCAACAAAATCTTCAATGGCACGGCCGGCCTGTGTGGGCTCGTAATCGTCCATGCTTTGCTGCACCGTTTTTATTAGTGTGTTAAGAGAAGATAAAATCCATTGATCTATCTCGGGCCTTTCTTTTACAGGTATGTAAGCCTCTTTAAATGCAAAACCATCTACATTGGCATATAATGCAAAGAACTGATAAGTATTATACAAGGTGCCAAAAAATTTGCGTTGCACTTCCTGTATACCACCGATATCAAATTTCAAACTGTCCCATGGACTTGCGTTGGTAATTAAGTACCAGCGTGTGGCATCTGCGCCGTATTTATTAATGGTTTCAAAGGGGTCAACAACGTTTCCCAAACGCTTACTCATTTTATTACCATTCTTATCTAATACCAAACCATTACTCACTACTGTTTTATAGGCAACAGAATCGAACAATAAAACGCCCAGTGCATGTAAAGTATAAAACCATCCTCTTGTCTGGTCAACACCTTCGGCAATAAAATCGGCGGGAAAGGATTGTTCAAACGCTTCTTTATTTTCAAAAGGAAAATGTTGCTGGGCATAAGGCATGGCACCACTGTCGAACCATACATCAATCAGGTCGGGCACACGTTTCATTGGTTTGCCGCCGTCAGATACTAAAACGATATCATCTACATAGGGTTTATGCAGGTCCAGTATACCTTCGTGTAAATAATGTTTGTTGGTTTCGCCGCCTAATACTTCGGCAGCTTTTCTTATTTCAGCATTCAATTCTTCAATACTGCCAATACATTTCTGTTCGGGGTTTTCTTCATCATCTGTTTTCCAGATGGGTAAAGGTGTTCCCCAAAAACGGCTGCGGCTAAGGTTCCAGTCCACCATATTTTCCAACCAGTTACCAAAACGGCCGGTGCCGGTGGCGGCAGGTTTCCAGTTGATGGTTTTATTCAGTTCAATCATCCTGTCTTTTACGGCAGTGGTTTTAATAAACCATGCATCAAGCGGATAATAAATGATAGGTTTATCGGTACGCCAGCAATGCGGATAATTATGTTCGTATTTTTCTACTTTAAAAGCCCTGTTCTCTAATTTTAATTTTACAGCTATGTCAACATTCACATCTACATAATCCTTCTCGTCTTTATAATTTTTTACATAGCGGCCACTGAATTCGCCAACGCCATCTACAAATTTTCCCTGCTTGTCAACCAGGGTTAAAATGCCCAGGTTATTTTTCTTACCTACTCTAAAATCATCTGCACCAAAAGCAGGGGCGGTGTGTACAATACCGGTACCATCTTCGGTGGTAACAAAATCGCCGAGTATAACACGGAACGGTTGTGCATCTGGAGTTATTTCCTGGATTTTTTCTGATGTATTTGCTTCTGAGGGAAGTAGTTGTTCGTATTCACAATCTTCTAAAACTTCACCTTTAAATTCAGCCAGTATCTTCCATGGTAATAATTTTACTTCGGAAGAGTAGTTGTCAAAATCAGCATTTTCCCCTTCTGCTTTAAAGTATTTATATACCAGCGATTTTGCAAGAATTACATTGATGGGTAAGTGAGTGTATGGATTGAAAGTCTTTACAAAAATATAGTCGATTTTAGGTCCTACTGTAAGACCTAAATTTGATGGCAATGTCCATGGTGTAGTTGTCCATGCCATGAAGAAGATATCACCAGTCATCATCTCTTCTTTATCCATGTCCTCAAACCATTGACTATTAACTATCGGCTTACTTATAATATTAGCCCTAAACATTACCGTTGCACTCGTATCCTTTACATCTTTATAAGTACCCGGCTGGTTTAGCTCATGCGAAGATAAACCTGTACCTGCAGCAGGAGAGTAAGGTTGAATACTCACACTTTCATACAAATAATCTTTCTTGTATAATTCACTTAAGCACCACCATAAGGTTTCAATATAGTTATTTTCAAAAGTGATGTAGGGATTGTTCAGATCAACCCAATAACCCATCTTTTGTGTTATTTCATCCCACTTGTCTTTATACCGCATTACCACTTCACGGCACTTTTTATTATAATCTTCTACAGTTATTTTTTTGCCGATATCTTCTTTAGTAATGCCCAATTCTTTTTCCACTCCCAGTTCAATAGGCAGGCCGTGGGTATCCCAGCCACCTTTGCGTTTTACCTGAAAACCCTGCATGGTTTTATAGCGGCAAACCAGGTCTTTTAAAGTACGGCTGATAACATGGTGAATACCGGGCATGCCGTTAGCGCTTGGCGGGCCTTCGTAAAAAACAAACGGCTTATGGCCATCTCTTAATGAAACACTTTTTTCAAAAGCCTGGGCAGCATTCCATTTTGCCAATATTTCTTCGCTGATGGAAGGCAGATTCAATTGCTGATATTCTTTGTACCTGGTACTCATAAAATTTTGGGAAATACGTCTTTAAAATAAGTGTGCAAAGGTAGTAAAAACAGGCCTTGTGGCCGATACATTATTATAAAGTAGTACAGGTATTTTTTTTAAAATTAAAACTGGCTGTAAAACTACCCTGCTTAAACAACAGTTTTGTAACTCG
>JAYVJU010000138.1:0-8325 GCA_043769035.1 Ferruginibacter sp. | reverse complement strand
GTCGGTTCCATAGTCAACCCCTATCACATATTTATTTTCAGCAGCCATCGTTATAATTTTAACTTACCAGTTGATCAAATAAACCGCCATGGTAATTTTTTATAAAGCAAATAATATTATCGCTATCAAATTCTTCTTCGGTGTGCATTGTGGTTATCACTATACATTTCATCCCTGCCCTTGCTGCAGCTTCCACTCCCTTTGGCGAATCTTCAAACACAATACAATCGGCAGGAAGTATATGTAATTTTGCCGCACATTGTAAAAATGTATCCGGGTTAGGTTTACTTTCTGCTACATCATAAGCACTAACCACGGCACCAAAATATTTTTGCAGCTGTAATCCATCCACCACATAATTTATATTAAACGGTATAGCTGCCGAGCCAATGGCCATTTTAATATTTGCATCGTAAGCTTTATCTAAAAAGTCATCCAGCCCGTCAATTAATTTTAAGTGTGGCCTGAATGTTTCCTGGTAAGTAGCTTCCTTATCAAATATCATGGCTTTCATTTCTTCATCAGAAAATCTGCCGGGAAATATTCTTTCCAGCAGCTCTTCATTCTTTCCGTAACACTGCAGTTTGGTTTCTTCTAACGTAATACTTGCACCAAGTTTATTTAAAATTCCATGCCATGCATCGATATGATATTGCATATCATCAACCATCGTTCCATTCAGATCAAACAAAAAAGCCCTTCTTTTTACTGCCATACAATTAAATAAACCTGTTTATTATATTCTCTAAATATTCCTGTCTGCCACTTGTAACTGCTGGTTCGCCATTTGCAACTGCATAATTCCGCAGTTCTTCCAAAGTTAATTTGCCGGCTTCAAAGTCCTTTCCTGTACCGTTATTAAAGCTGGCATATCTTTCTGCACGGATGGCTTTGTAATCAGATTTATTTAAAATATTATCTGCAATAACCAATGCCCTGGCAAAAGCATCCATACCGCCAATATGAGCATAAAATAAATCTGCCGGATCGGTACTGTTACGCCTGATCTTTGCATCAAAATTTATACCGCCGCCCTGTAAACCTCCACCTTCAATAAATATCAGCATACATTCTGCCAGCTCATTCAGGTTAGTTGGAAACTGATCGGTATCCCATCCATTCTGATTATCGCCACGGTTGGCATCCATGCTGCCCAGCATACCATTATCAACACATACCTGCATCTCGTGTTGCATGGTGTGGCCTGCAAGTGTGGCATGGTTCACTTCTAAATTAATTTTAAAATCTCCCAGCAAATCATACTGGCGTAAAAAACCAATTACTGTTTCGCTATCATAATCGTATTGGTGTTTACTTGGCTCACAAGGTTTGGGTTCAATAAAGAAAGTACCTTTAAAACCATTGGCCCGTGCATAATTTTTTGAAGCATGTAAAAAGTTAGCGAAATGTTCTTTTTCTTTTTTCATGTTGGTGTTTAGTAAACTCATATAACCTTCACGGCCACCCCAAAAAACGTAGTTCTCGCCACCTAATTCAATTGTGGCATCCAATGCTCCTTTTACCTGTGCCGCCGCATGAGATAAAACGTGAAAGTCGGGATTAGTAGCTGCACCATTCATATAACGCCTGTTAGAAAAACAGTTGGCCGTACCCCACAATAATTTTATACCACTTGCTTTTTGTTTTTCTTTTAAATACGCCGTAGTGGTTTGTAAACGTTTTTCGTTTTCTACCACATCATTACCAAAATCCACCACATCCAGATCATGAAAACAATAATAAGGTGTACCCAATTTACTCATGAATTCAAATGCTGCATCAGCTTTATCTTTTGCCCTTTCTATTGCATCTGTTTTTGTATTCCAGGGAAATATATGGGTGGGTTCACCAAACGGATCGGCGCCGCTACCACAGAAGCTATGCCAGTAAGCAGTTGCAAAGCGCAACCATTCCTTCATAGTTTTTCCTGCTACCGTTTTATTTTCCTCATACCAGCGAAATGCTAATGGATTATCTGACTGAAGGCCTTCAAATTTTATTTGACCAATGCCTTTAAAAAACTCTTTGTCTCCTAAAATAACTGACATAATTAAATGGTTTAATAGTTTATTTGTTAATTAGTTTATTGGTTTTTGCAAACCTTGTTTCCATTTGTTGTATAACTCATCATACAATTTTGCGTTAGATGGTTCAATTAATTTTATTGGTTTAAAATTACCAAAGGCTTCTTTTGCAGAAGTATATATTCCTGCTCCTATTCCGGCACCTGTTGCAGCGCCAACACTTCCATCGCAATTGTATAATTCCACCGGAACATTGGTGGCATTCACAAAACTTTCGGCAAATACATCACTTAAAAACATGTTGGCCTTTCCGGCCCGTATTACTTTGGGCTGAATACCATTTGATTTCATAATATCCAAACCGTAACGGAAAGCAAATGCAATACCTTCCTGCGCTGCTCTTACCAAATGCCCTGTAGTGTGAATATTGAAATCGATATTTTGAATATCGCTGTTAAGTATTTTGTTTTCAAACATTCTTTCTGCCCCGTTGCCAAAAGGTAATATAACTAACCCATTACTGCCGGGCTCAACCGCCGCAGCTGCAGCATTCATTTGCTGGTAAGTAAAACTATTACCTGTAATATTTTTTATCCACCGGTTTAAAATACCTGTACCATTGATACATAATAATACACCTAATCTTTTTTGAGTGGCTGTATGATTAACATGCGCAAAAGTATTTACTCTTGATTTTTTATCGTAAGCCAGTTCATCAATTACACCATAAATAACCCCGGATGTTCCTGCAGTTGCTGCTACTTCCCCCGGCTCCAAAACGTTTAACGATAAAGCATTGTTAGGCTGATCGCCAGCTTTATAAGTTACAGCTACATCATTGCTTAAAGACAGAGTTGCTGCAATATCATTTTTTATTTTTCCATGAACAGTGAAAACATCTTTTATTTCTGGGATGATGGATTTATCAAAACCATAATAATTAAACACATCATCCGATAACTGCTGTTGCTTAAAATCCCAGAAAATACCTTCGGATAAAGAAGAAATGGAAGTGGAGATTTCACCGGTCAGTTTCATGGCAATAAAATCGCCGGGTAACATTATTTTATCAATCCGGCTATAAATATCAGGTTCGTTTTGTTTTACCCATGCTAATTTGCTGGCAGTAAAATTTCCGGGTGAATTGAGCAGGTGAGATAAACATTTTTCGTGGCCAACGGCATCAAAAGCTTTATTGCCGATTTCTACTGCACGGCTATCGCACCAGATGATGCTATTACGTAAAACTTTTTGGTCCTTATCTACCAATACCAAACCATGCATTTGATAACTTATGCCAATGGCTTTAATATCAGCCGGGTTATACTTCTTTTGATTGTTTGCTTTGATGATGGCCTGCTGTACATTCTGCCACCATTCTTCAGGCGATTGCTCGGCCCAGCCCGGTTGTACAGCAATAACATTGGTCTCGATTTCGGGGTATTGTGCCGATGCCAGAATATTGCCATTGGCAGCGTCAGTTACAGATACTTTAATAGATGATGTTCCCAGGTCAATTCCTAATAAAAGCATACAGCATTTTTAAACTACAATTATACAACCGTTTCAAACATCAAATTTGTATTTCTTTAGCTGTTTACACAACTGCTATTTTAGAAATAAAATATGCTATCTTATCAAATTATGCTAATTTAACAGCTTTAAAATGATAATATAACGGCTTTTCATGAGGACACTCATCCAAAAAATACATATAGAAGAACAGAATTCCTTTGCCTGCCGCAGGTACCGTACGCCTGATTTTGAGACCAGCTGGCACAAACATGAAGAATGTGAACTGATAATGATAACTGAAGGCAATGGTACAGCCATGATCGGCGACTTTGTGGGAGAATATAAAACCGGCGATGTTTATTTTATTGGCAGCGATATTCCGCACTCCTTCCGCAAGCGGCACCATAAAATGATTGGGGATGCTGTTGTAGCACATTTTAAGAAAGATGTGTTTGGAGATACTTTTTTTTTATTGCCCGAAATAAAAAACATGTTCACTTTTTTAAATAAAAGCGATGCTATACAATTGGGTAATAAACTGAAAAAAGAAATTGCAACGATATTAACAGAGATGGAAAATGCCAAAGGTTATCAACGCATCAATTTATTATTACAGGCTTTGCAAAAAATGAGTACCTCCGCAAACTTCAGCAGGCTTACACAGGATTTTTCTTCGCCGGATAATAATATTAATCCCGCTATTGAAAAAATAATTGAATACTCTTTTAAACATTATTTAGAACCTGTTACGCTGCAGCAGGTAGCAACAATGGCCGAGATGAGTATTCCTACTTTTTGCAGGTTCTTTAAAAAAAATATCAAAAAAACTTATTTTAATTTTTTACAGGACTTAAGAATAAGCCATGCCTGTAAATTATTAACCAATACCACTAAACCGGTGATGGATTGCTGCTACGAAAGTGGGTATAACAGTTGGGCACATTTTAGCAAACAGTTTAAACAGATTAAACAAATTACGCCGTCGATGTACAGGAAGGAGTTTGTGGACAAGAGGGAAATGGTGGCACGTTGAGGGGAATTGCACGCAGAGGCGCAGAGAACGCAAAGAAATACAGAAGAAGTGAAGTTTAGTAATTAAATTATAAGGTCTACGACATTACAAACTCTTTCAAAATTATTTGAGCAACATTAAATTAATTCTTAACTCAGCGACCTCAGCGACTCAGCGTGCCTACTACTTCTCCACCCTAAACCAATCCACATCAGCAAAACCGGCATCGTTTATTTTTTGTATCCTGGTACAGAATAAACCAACAGTTGCACCGATCCATTTGCCGGGTGTGGCTTTAAAAGTTTCGGGCACGTCAATAAATATTTTACCATCGCTGCTGTAACTGAAAGTACATACTGCGCCTTTGTTTACAGTAACCCTGAAATAAAAATTACCATCCCCTATTTTCTTTATTTCCTGTTCCACTTCGGCTTTGCCATGTTCTGCATCAATGCATTTTGAATAACTTAAATAAACACCATCCGCTTTTTTGGTAATGGCAATGCTGGCATAACTCATTCCCAATACCACCAGCCCGAATTTTTCGCCATTGGTTTTGGGTGTAAATAAAAATTTAGCCGTGGCTTTAAATTCTTCCGCAGGAAATTTTTGTGTAAGGATGTTAGGGATATCCCATAAATTTTTTGCAGTATCCGGCTTTAATATACTATTGAAACGTAAAGCTCCTTTTGCAGGATAACAGAATGCCCAATCAATTTTTTTATTGGCATGCCATTGCCATTGCAAACCAATTTTACTGTTATTAAATTCATCGGATTCTGCCGGTGTTGTGATGGGATCCTGCCTGCCGGCAGGCAGGATTTTTTTTCCCACGTTTGGTTTTTTAAAAATCATTACCGGCTCACCAATACCATTATTATTGTTATCAACTCCCATTACCGGCCAGTCATTCAGCCATTTCATTGGTTGTAAATGTACCACTCTGCCATAGGCATCTTTATCCTGGAAATGCAGAAACCAATCCTCTCCTGTTTGTGTTTGCACCCATGCTCCCTGGTGTGGACCATTAACAGTTGTAGTACCTTGCTCCAGCACTACTTTTCTTTCGTAAGGCCCGTAAATATTTTTACTGCGTAAAATAGTTTGCCAGCCTGTTGCCACGCCGCCTGCTGGTGCAAAAATATAATAGTAGCCGTTGCGTTTGTACATTTTTGGTCCTTCAATGGTGGCATCCAGTTCGTGCCCATCATAAACCAACACGCCATCACTAATTACTTTATCGCCTGCGGAATTTAGTTCTTTAATAAGAATTACAGATTTAGTTCCGGCACGGCTGCCAGCCAATGCATGTGCCAAATATACTTTGCCATTATCATCCCAAAGCGGACAAGGATCAATCAATCCTTTTCCCGCCTGTACTAATACAGGGTCTGTCCATGGGCCTAAAATATTTTTTGCTTTAGTAAGATAAATGCCAAAATCAGGGTCGGGATAATAAATATAAAATTCGTTATTGTGATAACGGATGGCTGGCGCCCAAACACCATTACCATGTTGCACTTTACTAAAATGTTCAAAAGGAGCTTGCTGTTGCAACGCATGGCCGATGATGGTCCAGTTTACTAAATCCTTACTATGCAAAATAGGCAGGCCCGGTGCCTGGTTAAAGCTGCTGCTTATTAAATAATAATCATCCCCAACACGTATGGCATCAGGGTCGCTGTAATCTGCATTGATGACAGGATTTTTGTAAGTGCCGTCGCCATTATCTGCAGCCCATGTTTTGGAAATGGTTTGTGCATTAATGATTATTGTAACAAAAAATGAAAGGATGGTAAGTACTGTTTTATTTTTAGTCATATTATTTCTATAATAAAATTCAAAATTTATATCTAACCTGTTTTATCAATTGCCCTGTACATATTTTTTAGCGATGTCATCATACAGTTTCAAAAAATCATTCGATTTACCCTGCCTGTCAAAAACCGATTCCCAGGTACTTAATGGCTCCCAAATGCAGGTACCTTTCCCTCTTCCACTGGGTAATTCAAAACTGAGTTTGTTTACTTCTTGTTTTTTGGCAGAGTATTCCACAACAATAATATCTTTATCATAACGGCGGAGCAAGTCGTTCATATTGTCACGCAGGTCATCCAATGTGCCATGCCATTTTGGATAATAAGAAAGGCCGATCACATCAAACTTTACTCCTCTTGCCAGCATATTATCCATAAAAAAAACTGTCTCTTCATTTTGCCCGCCTAAAGCTACATGCACCATTGTTATTGTTGCCGGTGCTACAGTTTTTACAGCAGCAATGCCGGCATTAAGTAACTGTGCCAATGAATCAACATTGCTGATATTCCCTTCCGGCCACACCATACCATGATTGATCTCGTTACCCACCTGCACCATATCTGGCAATGTGCCTTGCGCTTTTAATTCTTCCATCACGTTTTTAGTGTAGTTGTACAAAGCGTCTTTCATTTGTTCAAAACTCATTCCTTTCCACGCAGCAGGTTTGTATTCATGGCCGGGGTCGGCCCAGTAATCACTATAATGAAAATCCAGCAGCAATTTCATTCCTGCATCTTTTACTCTCTTCGCCATTTGTTTGGTATGCTTCAAATCGCAGAAACCTTTTTTAGGAGAATAACCACTATCATGTGCAGGGTCGTTAAAAATGCGCAAGCGTACATAATTAAACCCATGATCTTTTAAAATCTGTATCGCATCTTTTTCTTTCCCGTCATCAGAAAATTTCATTCCCTTGTCTTCCAGTTCCGGCAAAAAAGAAATATCTGCGCCTAACATCTTTGTTGCAGTTGCAGGCTTAGCAGCTTCGCCTTTTAATTCATATTTTTTATCAATAGTAATATTTGCAACACTACCCGGAGCAACTGTAATAATATCTGTACCACCAGCCCATAGCCCGGCAGCTTTTGCTTCAAACTTTATAATGCCGGTTTGTTTTGTTGACTGAACAATAACCTGGCATTTACCATTGAATGCACTGCGTTGCCATGCACCGTCCATGCATTTATCAGGCTCATGGCTGCTTGGGTCGCCATTACCAACGCCAATAATTTTTCCCGGTCCACTGATGGTAAAACGAACCATATTATTTGCATCGGGTACTTCCCTTCCCTCACGGTCAATAATAGAAACATTCATCACCGTTGCATCCTGTCCATTTGCAAGCATGGTTGTTTTGTAAGGAGTCAATACAACTTCTGCAGGAGCTCCGGTTGTTTCTACTTTTGCTGTTAATTTTTTCCCTTTTTTATAAGCAATGGCTTCTAATTTACCCGGCGCATATTTTACATTCCATTCTAAATGGCTGTTGCGTGGCATATCTTTTTTACCAAGACTTTTTCCGTTTAAAAACAACTCAACATTATCAGCATTTGAATTAACCCATACATTTATTTCCTGCGCCGGTTCTCCCCATTTTACAGGCCAGTTCCAGTGCGGAGAAATATTCAGCACATCATTATCCGTCCACCAGCTTTGATAATAGTAATATAAATTTTTAGGGAAGCCGCATACATCCATCACACCAAAATGCGAACTGATATTCGGCCACTTGAAAGGTGTTGGCTCACCGCGGTAATCAAAACCTGTCCAGATGAAACCGCCCTGCCAGAATTTATTTTCTGCTGCAAGTTTCCACCAGGTTTCTGCAGTGCTTGCCCACCATGGTGCAGTAATATCATGATCGGGCAGGTAAGCTCTTATACTATCTTTTTCATAAATGCCACGTGTGGTAACAGTGCTTCCCATTTCGGTACCCAGCACCGGTTGATCGGGATG
>JAYVJU010000137.1:0-4515 GCA_043769035.1 Ferruginibacter sp. | reverse complement strand
TTATTTGATCAACTGGTAAGTTAAAATTATAACGATGGCTGCTGAAAATAAATATGTGATAGGGGTTGACTATGGAACCGACTCGGTTCGTTCAGTTTTATTAAGTGCTGCTAATGGCGAAGAAATTGCTTCTTCAGTCTTTTATTATCCCAGGTGGAAAGAAGGGAAATATTGCAATGCTATAAAAAATCAATTTCGCCAACACCCTTTAGATTATGTAGAAGGGTTGGAAACTACAATAAAAGTATGTTTGCAAAAAGCAGGTAGTGATATTGCCAAAAATGTAAGAGGTATTTCAGTAGATACTACCGGCTCTACCCCGATTGCAATTGATGCCACGGGAACACCGCTGGCTCTGGTGCCGGGTTTCGAAGAAAACCCCAATGCCATGTTTGTATTGTGGAAAGATCATACTGCCACTAAAGAAGCAGAAGAGATCAATACCCACGCAACAAAATTCCCTGTTAATTATTTACAATTTGTAGGCGGTATTTACAGCAGCGAATGGTTTTGGGCAAAGCTCTTACACGTTTTAAGGGAAGACGAATCGATAAGAAAAAATATACACTCCTTTGTGGAGCATTGCGACTGGATTCCTTTTTTATTAACTGGTGGCAATGATGCTGCAAAATTAAAACGGGGTGTGTGCAGCGCAGGGCATAAAGCTTTGTGGGCTGCAGAGTTTGGCGGTTTGCCTCCTAATGATTTCTTCAAGTCTCTTGATCCTGTTTTGGATGGCATTACTGCAAAATTATTTACCGATACTTATACCTCTGCACAATCTGTTGGTACTATCAGTAAGGCATGGGCTGAAAAATTAGGTCTGCCGGATGATGTAGTAATTGGTGCCGGCGCATTTGATTGTCATATGGGTGCAGTAGGCGGACAAATTGAGCCGTATTATTTAAGTAAAGTAATGGGCACATCTACCTGCGATATTTTAGTGGCACCCATTGATGAAGTAAAAGATACTTTGGTAAAAGGTATCTGCGGCCAGGTAAACGGATCTGTAATCCCAAACATGATTGGTATGGAAGCCGGGCAATCTGCTTTTGGAGATGCCTATGCCTGGTTTAAAAATTTGATCAGCTGGCCCGTTAATCAATTTGTAAGCGATGAAAAAGAGAAAGAAAGCATTACTGATAAAATAATAGCTACACTTGCATCGGAAGCAGCTAAAATTGAGTTGAATGATAAAGACGAATTAGCACTTGACTGGATGAATGGCAGAAGAACACCCGATGCCAATCAATTATTAAAAGGTGTAATTGCCAATATTAATTTAGGTAGCGATGCACCAAGAATTTTTAAAGCTTTGGTAGAAGCAACCTGTTTTGGCAGCAAAGCCATTGTAGAACGTTTTATCAGCGAAGGCATTCCTGTAAAGGGGATTATTGCATTGGGTGGTGTGGCCAAAAAATCAACTTATGTAATGCAAACTATGGCCAATGTATTGAACATGCCCATACGTATACACAGCAGCGAACAAACCTGTGCCAATGGCGCCGCCATGTTTGCCGCAACTGCTGCCGGTATTTACACTAAAGTTGAAGATGCCATGAATGCTATGGGGCAGGGTTTTGAAAAAACTTATGAGCCGCAAAGCGATAAAGTGGATTATTACGCAAAGCGTTATAAAATGTATTTGGATTTAGGAAAGAAGATTGAAAATAATTAATCATTAGTAAAACATAATCTTCTCCATTTCCTCCCCTTTCGGGGGAGATAGAGGGGGCCGGGCATCATGAACAAATACCAACACATACAGCAAGAGGCTTACGAAGCCAACATGCAATTACCTAAACTGGGTTTAGTACTTTTTACTTTTGGTAATGTAAGTGCCGCAGACAGAAGCCTGGGGGTTTTTGCAATTAAACCAAGTGGTGTTGCTTACGAAGAGCTGACACCGGAAAAAATGGTGATCGTGGATTTTGAGGGTAAAACTGTGGCAGGTGATCTTCGTCCTTCTTCAGATACATTAACACATGCGGTGCTGTACAAGCATTGGGAAAAGATTGGTGGAATTGTGCATACCCATTCCACTTATGCAACAGCATGGGCACAATCGCAAAGAGATATTCCTATTTTCGGTACCACACATGCAGATTACAATACAGTCGATATTCCCTGTGCGCCACCCATGGACGATGAAATGATCAAAGGCAATTACGAATATGAAACCGGTTTTCAGATTATGAATTGCTTTAAAGCAAATGATTTAAAATATGAAGAAGTGGAAATGGTATTGGTAGGTAATCATGCACCTTTTACCTGGGGGAAAAATGCTGCCAAAGCTGTACACAATAGTGCAGTATTGGAATGTATTGCTCAAATGGCATTGCTGACCGAACAAATTAATTTTAAGGCACCAAGATTGAAAGATGCATTGATACAAAAGCATTTTGAACGTAAACACGGGCCGGATTCTTACTACGGTCAATAATTTTAATCTTAAAAAATAAACGATAGCTATTTATGAAACAATTATCATCACTTCTGCTGGCGGCATCAGTATTTTTATTTTCCTGTAATAATAATACAGAAAGCACCACAACAAATACCACTACTACAATGGGCATTACAGAAAAGCCATTCGGCACATTTAACGGCGAAGCCGTTACAGAATATACTTTAACCAATGCTAATGGCATGCAGGTGGGTATTATTAATTACGGCGGTACTGTTACAAAAATCTTGACAAAAGATAAAGCAGGGAATTTTGGTGATGTGGTTTTAGGGTTTGATTCTATTGCAGGCTTCACTCAAAAAGGCAATCCTTTTTTTGGCGCCTTGATTGGCCGCTATGGCAATCGTATTGCAAAAGGAAAATTTACTTTGGATGGTGCAACCTATACACTGGCAGCTTATAACAACGGCCAGGCTTTACACGGTGGCCTTAAAGGCTATGATAAAGTAATGTGGAAGGCAGAAAAACAACCTGGCGACAGTAGTTTAAAATTAACTTACCTGAGTAAAGATGGAGAAGAAGGTTATCCTGGGAATTTGTCAATAACAGTAATTTATACTTTAACTACAGACAATGGATTGAAGATTGATTATGCTGCAACAACTGATAAAGCAACCCCGGTTAATTTAACCAATCATGCTTATTTTAATTTATCAGCAGGAAAAGATTCTACTATTTTAGATCATGAGTTAATGTTGAAAGCCGATAAATTTACTGAAGTGGATTCTGTTTTAATTCCTACAGGAAAATTGCCTGCTGTAAATGGCACGCCAATGGATTTTACAACAGCTAAAAAAATAGGAAAAGAAATTGATGCTGTAAAAGGCGGTTACGATCATAACTGGGTGTTAAACAAAACAGGAAATGCATTGGAAAGTATTGCTACTTTATACCATGCAGGCAGCGGCCGTTTAATGGAAGTATATACAACCGAGCCGGGCATACAATTTTACAGTGGTAATTTTTTAGATGGTACATTAACCAATACTAAAGGCGGACAAAAATATGTGAAGCATGCAGCACTATGTTTGGAAACACAGCATTTTCCAGATAGTCCAAATCAACCAACATTTCCTAATACCATTTTAAAGCCGGGAGAAAAATATACGCATACGTCATTGTATAAATTCTCAGTTAAATAATATCATTAAAACGGTTAACTATGTTTAAGGTATTCTTTTCGGCAGGTTTAATTTTTTCTTCAGTTGCTGTAGCACAACAGAAAGATTATGCTATTAAAGAAGTAAATTTTACACAGGTAAAATTATCAGATAACTTCTGGCTGCCTAGGATTGAAACAAACAGAACCGTTACTATTCCTGCATCATTTGAACGCTGCGAAAATACAGGCCGTGTAAAAAACTTTGTAATGGCGGCGCAGAAGCAGGGCAAGTTTTGCACTACCTATACTTTTGATGATACTGATATTTATAAAACCATTGAAGGCGCTTCTTTTTCATTAGCGGTACATCCCGATAAAAAACTGGAGGCCTATGTAGATTCTTTAATTGTAATTGTAAAAGCAGCGCAGGAACCTGATGGTTATTTATACACTGCCCGAACAATTGATCCCCTGAATGTTGGCAGTTGGGTTGGTAAAGAAAGATGGGAAAAAGAAAGAGAGCTGAGCCATGAATTATACAATGCAGGCCATTTATACGAAGCAGCCGCAGCACATTTCCTGGCAACTAAAAAAAGAAATTTTTTAGATATTGCTTTAAAAAATGTGCGGCGGCGGCTTCGTACAAATGGCCGGCATTATATAATTCGTGGCTCAGCTCTCTTTCTTTTTCCCACCTTTCTTTACCTACCCAACTGCCAACATTTACAGGGTCAATTGTTCTGGCAGTATATAAATAACCATCTGGTTCCTGAGCTTTACCAATAATTACAATTAAAGAATCTACATACGCTTCCAGTTTTTTATCAGGATGTACGGCTAAAGAAAATGAAGCGCCTTCAATGGTTTTGTAAATATCGGTGTCGTCAAAAGGATAGGTAGTGCAAAACTTGCCTTGCTTTTGTGCAGCCATTACAAAGTTTTTTAC
>JAYVJU010000136.1:0-5939 GCA_043769035.1 Ferruginibacter sp. | reverse complement strand
CATAACAGCCCAACCTTTATATCCATACTGTGTTAATTTACTAAAGATAGTTTTAAAATCAATTTGTCCATCACCCAGCGAACGGAAGCGGCCTGCACGGTCGATCCAGTTTTGAAAACCACCATATACACCTTGCTTGCCTGTTGCATTAAATTCTGCATCTTTTACATGAAACATTTTTATACGCTCATGATAAAAATCGATGTATTGTTTATAATCCAGTTGTTGTAAAACAAAATGCGATGGATCGTAAAGTAAACAGGCTCTTTTATGGTTATTTACTTTTTCTAAAAACATTTCATAAGAAATACCATCATGTAAATCTTCTCCGGGATGAATCTCATAACAAACATCTACGCCACATTCATCAAATTTATTTAAGATGGGCAGCCACCGGTTAGCCAGTTCTTTAAATCCATCTTCCACTAATCCGGCAGGCCGCTGCGGCCATGGATAAACGGTATGCCATAACAATGCACCACTGAATGTTGCATGTGCATTTAATCCTAAATTTTCAGATGCTTTTGCTGCATACAATAATTGCTGTACGGCCCACTGCTGTCTTGCCTTGGGATTATTCTTTACTGCGTCGGGGGCAAAGCCGTCGAACAAAGCATCGTAAGCAGGATTAACTGCAACTAACTGGCCTTGTAAATGTGTAGAGAGTTCGGAAATTTGTACACCACATGCTTCGATAGTACCTTTTAATTCATCCGCATAAGTTTTACTTTCTGCACATTGCTGCAGATTGATCAGGCGGCTTTCCCAGGTGGGAATCTGCACTGCAACAAACCCCAGATCTTTTGCCCATTTGCAAATAGAAACCAAATCGTTAAACGGAGCTTTATCTCCCATGAATTGAGCCAAAAAAATACCTGGTCCTTTTATTGTTTGCATAAGTGTCACGCAGAGGCGCAGGGTGCGCCGGGTTTAAAAATTGTTTACAATTCGTTTTAATCCGTTTCTCAAAAGTACTTCATTGAAATTTATTAATAAACCTACTTTTAAGGATGTTAATTTTAAATAGGTGAGCAATTGTTTGTGATGCACAGCTGCTAAAGCTTCAATTGATTTTATTTCAACAATTACTTCGTTCTCTACTATTAAATCTGCCCTGAATCCTAACTCTAATTTTACTTCTTCATAAAAAACAGGAATAGCAACCTGCCTTTCAACTTTCAAATTTCGTTTGGTTGCTAAACGATAATATAAAACCTCTTCATAAACAGATTCAAATAACCCTGGGCCTAAGTCTTTATGAATTTTAATACACTCCTCAATAATAATTCCAGTAATATCATTTATTTCCATAACAGTGATTTTAAATTCACTCAATTATAGGAATAAGATTTAATAAATTTTCCACTGCGTTCCCTGCGCCTCTGCGTGCCACATTCCTCTACACTACAAACTCCATCCACTTCTCATTACTCTGCGACGAAGCCACCACATTTTCTACAAATGCCATTCCTCTTATACCTTCTTCAACACCCGGAAAATCCAGCCATTCTTCTTTTGGTGTTTCGCCATTCTTTTTTGCTCTTACCGTTAAGGTAAAGTTGCGGTACAAATTTGCAAAAGCCTCTAAATATCCTTCAGGATGCCCTGCTGGTATCCTGGTATTATGTGCGGCATAAGAACTGTTGTATCCACCACCTGTTCTGTAAATTTCCGTTGGTTTATCCAGCCATTTTACTAAAAGTGTATTGGCATCTTCCTGTCTCCACTCTACACCACCTTTTTCTGCATACACCCTTATTTTTACGGCGTTCTCTTCGCCTGCTGCAATTTGGGTAGCCATCAAAACTCCTGTAGCGCCATTATTGAATTTTAAAAATGCAGCACCATCATCATCCAGCATTCTGCCATCTACAACAATATTTAAATTGGAACAGATTTGCTGCACTTGTAAACCTGTTACGTACTCTGCCAGATTAAAAGCATGCGTTCCAATATCGCCCATGCAACCTGCTTTACCACTTTTTTTAGGATCGGTACGCCAGCTGGCCTGTGCCTGCCCGGTACCTTCTAAAAGAGTGCTTAGCCACCCCTGCGGATATTCAACATATATTTTTCTTATTTTTCCCAGTGCCCCGCTTTTTAATAATTGTTTAGCCTGCTTTACCATTGGATAACCGGTGTAAGTGTGGCATAGCAATAAACTTAATCCTGTAGCTGCTAATTTTTCTTTTAGTTGTTTTGCCTGGTCTAATGTAAAGGTGATGGGTTTTTCAATTACCACATTAAAGCCTTTATCAAGGGCCATCATTGCAGGATCGAAGTGTACAAAATTTGGGGTAACAATACTTATAAAATCAAGCCGCTTATCAGCAGGCATAGCCGCTTCTTTTTCCAGCATCACTTTATAATCGGTATAAATCCTGCTTTCATCTAAAAACAATTCTTTACCCGATGCAACAGCCACTTCGGGATTTACACTTAATGTTCCGGCAACCAGTTCGCATTGCCCATCCATATTAAAAGCAAGACGGTGTACTGCACCTATAAAGGCATCTTTACCACCGCCAATCATTCCTATTTTTAATTTACCTGGAGTCATTATCTTCTTGTTTATTTTTGATTCAAATATTTTACAAAGTTAAATTCCATCCCTGCCTGTATTCTCTTTTTACAAAAGTATTGGCTTCATCAAAATTGGTGATTTTCATTGCAGCAGCATCCCATAATAATTTTTTACGGCCTAAATATTTATCGCCCCATCCTGTAAGTTTAGCATTTTTTGCCACATAACTTCTTATGGCCAGGTTGCCCAATAAAATACTTTCGGTAAAGGGGCCTGCATAATCAAATGCAGAACTTAATTCCGTTTTACCATATCCAGCCTTGCATGCATTTACCCATTGCAGGTAATGGCCTTCCTTAACCCTTGCAATTGTTTCTGCAGGTAAAGTTTTTTCTTTCATCAGGCGGGTGGGTAATAAGCGTGGGTTTTCGCCGTAGCAATCCATCAGTAATTTTCCTTTTGTACCAATAAATAAAACACCACCATCCCAGTTGCCAAATTTATCTTCTTCGGTAAGTTCTTCCGGTAATGGCGGCAGTAAGCCTCCATCGTACCAACTTACTTTAATATCTCCTGTACCATCTGTTTTAGGATAATTAAAATGCACAATGGTAGATGGCGGACAGGCATCATAATTCTGGCTGTCGTTCCACATTTCTTTCCATATCATACTCATGCTGGCCTCAACAGAGTTAGGATATTTAATCGGCAGGATGCGGTAAATAGGATCCATGATATGACAGGCCATATCACCCAAAGCACCTGTGCCAAAAGCCCACCAGCCACGCCAGTTAAATGGTAAATATGCAGGATTGTAATCCATATTTTTTGCAGGGCCAAGCCATAAGTTCCAATCTAATTCTGTAGGAATATCAAATTTGCCGGTAGGCGTGGGGATGCCCTGCGGCCAAACAGGCCTGTTAGTCCAGGCATGTGCAGTATGCACATCTCCAATTATGCCGCTTTTGTAAATTTCTTTAGCTCTTCTTACACCATCGCCGCTGCCACCCTGGTTACCCATTTGTGTAACCACTTTATATTTTTGTGCAGCTTCAGTTAATATTCTTGCTTCATAAATATCGTGTGTTAAAGGTTTTTGAACATACACATGCTTGCCCAGCTGCATGGCTGCAAGTGCAGCAACGGCATGGGTGTTATCGGGTGTGGAAACAGAAACCGCATCGATATTGCCTTTTTCTTTTTCCAGCATTTGCCTGAAATCTTTATAGTAAGTGGCCTTAGGAAATTTTTCCCTTGTTTTTTTCGACTCCCTGTCATCAACATCGCAGAGCGAAACAATATTTACAAAAGGGCTTTTGGCAAATTCGCTGATATCGCTTGCTCCTTTGCCTCCTGCACCAATAGCGCCGATATTTAATTTATCGCTTGGCGCTATGAATCCCTTGCCCAGTACATGCCTTGGGATAATATAAAATCCTGCAGCAGTTACGGCAGTATTGCGGATAAAATTCCGCCTGGATGATTTGTATTGTACCATATTTATTTTTTAGATGGGTTTATCAAAACTGATGCACTCTTTTAATTCCTTTTCGGTATAGGCAACATTGTATTGTTTTAAAACAGCCTCAGGTACACCGTTCCATTCTGTAGGTGTATTGCCTTTGTAACCTATATCTTCTATGCCAATTTTTGAAGTGTAAAATCCGGTAATGGTTAAATTTCTTATCAGGCTGAAAAAAGAAACACCTGGTTTCATTTGTGGTTTTGCTTTTTTGGGATAAGCAATGGCATCCACCATTTCTATTTGCTGTGCAGCTGATGAAGTTTTAAAATCGGTACTGTAATTTTTTAAACATTGCATATCCAGCCAGCGTAAACCGCCTCTCATTGGCAGCTGGTGTTCGGGTTTGTCTTTTACAATAAACTCAATAAAGTCCGGCACTTTGGCATCGGTGGCGCTGCCGCTTACCTCATCTTTAGGAATTATGATGTCGCACAAAATTGCAATGGTTGCCATTTCATGACTTGTGAAGAATGTTTCTTTTAAGAGTTGATTTTCTCTTTCCAGTTCTTCTTTTGCCCTGTCGAGTGTGTAGGTTTTAGCATCAAATTCAGTTGATGAAACCTGGGCGGCTACTTTTTTATCATCAGTGTTACAGGCATCTAACAAGGCTGTTGTTGCAAAAGTACCTGCAATTAATTTTAGTGATTTACGTCTGTCCATTGTAAGAAGTTATAATTATTTTACAAATTATTTTTTTTCAATTCATCAATAATATAATCACTGGCCCTCATACTTAATGCTAAAATTGTCCAGGTTATATTTTTATCTGCCTGGCTTACAAAAGCGCCACCATCCAGCACAAATAAATTTTTACAGTCATGCGCCTGGTTGTGTTTATTCAGTGCACTTTTTTTAGGGTCATTACCCATTCTTACCGTTCCTGCTTCATGAATAATCTCTCCCGGTTTACTTAACCCCCAGTCATTCTTTTCATCATCATCGCCACCCCAGGTAATTACAGCACCCATATTATGCATCACCTCTTTAAAAGTTTCTTTCATGTGTTTGGCCTGCTTTATTTCATTGTCGGTCCATTTTACATTAAACTTCAGTACGGGTATTCCAAAGCTATCCACCATTTTATCATCAATGGTACAGCGGTTTTCATACAAAGGAATTGCTTCGCCACGGCCAGCCATGCCAACGCCTGCGCCATAAAAATAGCGGTTGTCTTCTTTTAAAGATTTACCATAACCGCCGCCTTCTTTTTGTTTGCCATGAACAAGGTACTTGCCATTTAAATTTTCTATACCCCAGTTAAAACCATACGAAGGCATTTGCATGCCGCCCCAGTATTCAATATGGTAGCCACGTGGAAAATCCAGTTTCTTATTATCGAGCCACCACGGAGTGTACACATGCATACCGCCAACACCATCTTCATTATATTTTTTTCTGTCGAACAATTGTGGCAGTACACCACCCAATGCAGCACCGGTACTGTCGTGCAAATACCTGCCTACCACATCGCTGCTGTTGGCTAATCCATTTGGGTGACGGTCCGATTTTGAATTCAGTAACAGTCTTGCACTTTCACAGGTACTGGCAGCAACAATTACCACTCTTGCATTTACCTGGTATTCCATCATATCCTCTTTGCTGATGTACGACACACCTGTTGCCAATCCTTCTTTATTGGTCACCACTTCTCTTGCCATTGCATTGCATACAATATCAACATTACCAGTTTTTAATGCCGGGTAAATTAAAACGTTGGTGCTTGAAAAATCTGCTTTTGCCATACTGCAGTTTCTGCCACACTGGCCGCAAAAAAAACATACACCCCTCTCCTCATTAATTTTTTTTGTAAGTATGGAAAGCCTTGAAGGAATAACAGGAACTCCTGCTGTACCGGCAGCTTTTTTTATAAACAATTCATGCAGGCGGGGC
>JAYVJU010000135.1:0-7513 GCA_043769035.1 Ferruginibacter sp. | reverse complement strand
ATAAATTTTTCGCCGATTAATTTTTCATAGAGTTCTATGTAGCGGTTGCTGATAGTTTGTATCCATTCATCTTTCATTCCAGGAACGGTTTGTCCTTCTTTACCCATGAAATTATTTTCTATCAGCCATTCTCTTACAAACTCTTTGCTCAGTTGTTTTTGCCTTTCGCCTTTGGCTTGTCTTTCTTCAAATCCATCTGCATAAAAATACCTGGATGAATCAGGTGTATGAATTTCATCCATCAGGTAAATATTATCGCCAATTTTTCCAAACTCATATTTTGTATCTACTAAAATCAAGCCCTGCTTAGCTGCAATTTCTTTTCCTCTAGCAAAAAGTTTAAGTGCATAATCGCATAAAATTTTCCAGTCGGCTGCTGTAGCTAATCCCAGATTGATAATTTCTGCAGCACTGATATCTTCATCATGTCCTTCAGCAGCTTTTGTGCTGGGTGTAATAATGGGAGTGGGGAAATAGTCATTTTCTTTAAGTCCATCTGGCATTGTTACGCCGCATAAAATTCTTTTGCCTGATGAATAAGTTCTCCAGGCATGGCCGGTTAAATTACCTCTTACCACCATTTCAATTTTAAACGGATCGCATTTTTTGCCGATACTAACATTGGGTGCAGGTGTGCTCAGCAACCAGTTAGGGCAAATATCTTTTGTAGCATCCAGCATGTATGCAGCAATTTGATTTAATACTTGTCCTTTAAATGGAATTGGTCTTGGTAATATTACATCAAAGGCAGATATGCGGTTACTGGCTACCATTACCAGCAGGTTGTTTGACATTGTGTAAACATCTCTTACTTTTCCTTTGTAAAATGTGGTTTGTCCGGGTAGTTTAAATGGCATCATGCCGCTAAAGTAGCACCAAGTGATATAAATGCCTAAATTTGTTATAACTAAGATTTCAACAAACCGTTGGAAATAAAATTTTACCATCAATATAACAATGCTTATTTTGCTATATATTTAATAACCCTAAAAATGCTATATGAGAAAAATTGCAAGCCATTTGGTTACTTTACTGTTGGCTAATTTTCTAACAATCGCCGTCTTTGCACAAACTGTAACTATCAGTGGTAATGTACGCAATAGTGCTTCCAAAGAAGGAGCAGGAGCGGTTTCTGTTACTATTAAAGGCGGTACCACCGGAACATTTACAGATGATAAAGGAAATTTTAAAATAGCCGTTAAAAGTTTACCGGTTACCCTACTCATTTCATCGGTTGGTTACGAATTACAGGAAATAACTGTAAGCAGTGCCGGGTTTACCCAGGTTGAGTTTAAACCTTCTGCAGCATTAGGCCAGGAGGTTGTGGTATCTGCCACAAGGGTTCCTCAAAAAATTATGGAGTCACCGGTTTCAATTGAAAGGGTAAGTGCGGCCAATATCCGTAACGCCCCGGCAGCCAGTTTTTACGATGTGGTTTTGGGCTTAAAGGGTGTGGATGTTACCACATCTTCATTAACTTTTAAAACACCTACTACCCGGGGTTTTAACAGTAGTGGTAATGCCAGGTTCAATCAGTTGGTTGACGGAATGGATAACCAGGCACCTGGATTAAACTTTTCTGTTGGTGCTATTATTGGTTTAAGCGAACTTGATGTTGATAATATAGAGTTATTATCCGGCGCATCATCTGCATTATACGGCCCGGGTGGTATGAATGGAACTTTGCTGATGACCAGCAAAAACCCTTTTAAGTATCAGGGATTATCTTTTTTAGTTAAAACCGGTATGATGAATACCGATGGCCGTCAAAGGCCAAAATCGCCTTACCACAACTGGAATTTACGGTGGGGTAAAAAAGTATCGGAAAAATTTGCCTTTAAAATAAATGCAGAATTAATTCAGGCTAAAGACTGGATTGGTACCGATAACAGGAATTACAGCCGCTTAGGATCAACAGGAAGTGTAATTGCGGGCAACAGGCTAACCGACCCTAATTACGATGGCGTGAATGTTTATGGTGATGAAACCACGGTTGACATAAGAGCCTTTTTCGGCAGCATTGCAGCAAACTTACCCGGTGCAGCTAATTTTATTGCTGCAAATGGCTTACTTGCTAATCCTCAAAATGTTTCCCGTACAGGATATACCGAAAAAGAACTGATCAATCCCAACACTGTAAACTTTAAACTGGCGGGTTCTTTACACTATAAATTATCTGAAAATACCGAAGCAGTTTTGGCCGGTTACTGGGGTACAGGTAATACCATTTACACCGGTAGCGACAGGTATTCTTTAAAAGATTTTAAAATGGGCCAGTATAAACTGGAACTGAATAATAAAAACTGGTCGTTAAGGGCTTATACCACACAGGAAAATGCAGGTGAATCTTATAACACCACAGCTACTACAAGGATATTTAACGAAAGCTGGAAAAAATCGGTAACTACTGATGCTGCCGGCAACCCTACACCATTACCAACCGACTGGTATATACAGTATGCTTTTAGTTACCTGAGCAACAGGATGAATGGAATGACAGAATATGATGCCCACCAGGCTTCCAGAACATTGGCCGATGTTGGCAGACCGGCTGCAGGCAGCCCGGCACTTGTGGCAGCTTATAATGCTATACGTAAAACCCCAATTTCAAAAGGCGGAGGTTTATTGCTTGATAAATCTGACCTGTACAGTGTAGAAGGAAACTATAACCTTACATCGGTAACAAAAGAATTTGCAGATATATTGGTTGGTGCAAATTATAAAAGATATGTGCTTAACTCTCAGGGAACTTTATTTGCTGATTCAACCGGCACAATCGGCATATCTGAATATGGTGCCTATGTACAGGCTACAAGGGCAATAACCAGCTATTTAAAATTAACAGCATCGGGCAGGTACGATAAGAACCAGAATTTTGACGGCCGTTTTACACCACGTGTTACCGCTTTAATTAAAGTGGCAGAAAATAACAATATCCGTTTGTCTTATCAAACTGCTTACCGTTTCCCAACCAACCAGCAGCAATGGATCAACCTGCAGGTGGGCAGCACCCGTTTAATTGGCAGTAACCCTTCATTTGCTACAGCCTATAATTTTGCAGGTAACCCTTTGTACACTGCAGAAAGTGTAGTGGCAGGTTCACCTGTTGGTTTTACACCTGCGGCAGTAAAACCAGAATCGGTTAATTCATTTGAAGCAGGTTATAAAGGCCTGATGCTTGAAAATAAATTATTAGTTGATGTATATGGTTATTTTGGACAATACCAGAATTTCTTAGGCCGTAGAAATACCATACAAACCACCACAGGAATTGCGGCAGATATTTCCAATCCTTCTAAAAGAAGAAATATCTCTGTGCCTATTAATACATCTGATAAAGTAAAAACTTATGGTTTCGGGCTTAGTGCAGATTACCGTTTACCGCTAAACTTTACCATCGGTGCAAACCTTGCATCAGATATTTTAACAGATGTGCCTGCTAATTTTGTTGCTTACTTTAATGCGCCTAAGTATAAAACCAACCTTAATGTTGGTAATGTTGGCTTTGGCCCCGATAAGCGTTTAGGTTTTAATGTAGCTTACAGGTGGCAGCAGGCTTATTACTACCAGGGCGATTTTGCAAATGGCCAATTACCCGATGTACATACTTTAGATGCACAGATAAATGTGAAACTGCCTAAAACAAAATCAATATTAAAATTAGGCGCCAACAATTTATTAAATCAATACTATTACAACGCTATAGGCAACTCACAGATAGGTGGTTTATACTATGTAAGCTTTGGATACAATGTTTATTAATACTGCTGGTTAACTTAAATTTTAAAATTAAAACTTACTATAATGAAAAAATTAAATAATAAACTGCTGGTTGCGTTTTCAGTGATGGTTTTTCTTAGTTCCTGTAATAAAGAGCTGGGAACCCTGCCCGCAATTGTTGTACCGGCCTATCCTGCAGGAACAAATACACTTGCAGCAACTATAGCAGGTACTGTTACAGATAGTTTGTATAACAGGATAATTATTAAATCGGGTTTGGCGGCTACATTAGGCGATAATGCCAGAACGTTTACCATGTTTGTGCCCGATAATAATGCACTGATTCTTTCTTTTGGTGGAAGTTTACCTGCTGCAAACGGAGCAATAGCTTCTTTTTCAGCTGCTACATGCGCCGGTATTGTACAATATAATACTGTTGGGGGTAAAGTTCCTGCAAGTGCCATTCCAACAACTTTTCCAAACTACCCTTTCCCCAGCCAGATTATTCTTGACCCTACACAGCCATTTGTAAGGATGACAACTTTTCCTACAAAAAATGCGGTGTATGCATATGTAAATAATATTCCTATTACCGCTGTAGATCAGGCAGCAAGTAATGGAATTATTCATCATACCGGAGCATTGGTTGCCCCACCATCAGCAACATTAAAAACTGTAATAGCTGCTGAACCAACCCTTTCCTATTTCAGGGCTGCAGTTGCAAGAGCAGACAGCGGATCGGTTGGGTTATCGAAATTTGATTCTTTGCTTAACTATGGTGTTACCAACATGACGGTATTGGCGCCTAATGATGCTGCTTTTCAAACTTTGGTTTTTGGACTTGTATATTCAAGTGCTTTAGCTGCATCAGGGGGTAATATTCCATTTGCCACGGCACAGGCCAATGGTGCAGTTGCTGCAGGCCCGGCATTTTTAAGTACCAATAATGTAACAACCCTGCAAATTAAGGGTATAGTAGCATACCACCTTTTGGCTTCACTAACAACAAGCACAACAACCCCATATCAACCTAATATAAGGGTGTTCTCTACCAATGTACCTGCTACACCAACATTTATAAAAACATTGGTTAATGGAAGCATTGCTATTCATCCTGGGGTATTGGCACAGGCAACCTATGCAGGGCCTTTTGTTTCAAGCTTAAAGTTCTCCAGCTTTGGAACATTTCCACCAGGAGGGGCTCCATTTAGTTATACTGCCACGGCTCTTACTTTAGATAAACATGCTGTTAATGGGGTATATCATATTATTGATAAAGTATTGTTACCTCAATAGGATTTTAATTTAAAATATAAAAGAACTGGCTTCAATTTTGAAGCCAGTTCTTTTTATGCCGCTTCAGGCTACCATTAAAAAATTGTATCTTTAAGAAAAATAAATGTATGGGTTTAGTATATGCAGATATAACGTTGATAAATGGCGAAGATTTAATACTTGCAAAACGGCATATTATTGGAGAAGAAGAAATAAAACAAATGACTGTAAATATGTTGGCTGATAGTGGTGCTTATATGCTCGCTATTAATGAAAATATACAAGAGCAATTGCAATTGCCTGTAATTGAAAAACGTAAAGCTCAAATGGCTAATGGAAGTATTGAAGAGTATGATGTGGTAGGGCCAGTTGAAGTGCGTTTTAAAAATAGGCAAAGTACTTGCCGTGCAATGGTATTACCTGGCGATAATGAGCCTTTACTTGGCGCTATGCCAATGGAGGATATGGATATATTAATACATCCCTTAAGGCAGGAACTTATTGTAAATCCTGATCATCCTTATTTTGCGCAAATGAAAATGAAATAAAAAAAATATAAAAGGCTTCGCAACGAAGCCTTTTACTTTATAAACTTTATTTACTTCATACTTTACTTACACATTAAACCTAAAGTGCATTACATCGCCATCTTTTACCACATATTCTTTTCCTTCAATTCTTAACTTACCATTATCCCTGCAGGCTGCTTCACTTTTATAATTAATAAAATCTTCATAAGCAATAACCTCTGCTTTAATAAAACCTTTTTCAAAATCGGTATGTATTACACTGGCGGCCTGCGGTGCCTTCCATCCCTGGTGAATGGTCCAGGCTCTTACTTCCTGTACACCGGCGGTAAAGTAGGTTGACAGGTTTAGTAATTTATAAGTTGAATGTATCAATCGGTCTAATGCAGGTTCGGTCATTTTATACTCTTCCATAAACATGGCTTTATCCTCCGGGTTTTCAAACTCTGCAATTTGTGCTTCAATGGCATTGGTCATTACAATCACTTCGTTGCCTTCGTTTTTTACCGCTTCAATTAATGCTGCAGAAAATTTATTGCCCGTGTGCATACTGGCTTCATCAACATTAGCTACATATAAAATGGGTTTATCGGTTAATAAAAACAGGTCGGCAACTGCTACTTTCTCTTCTTTACTCAAGCCAAGCGATAAAATATTTTTACCCTTATCCAGGTGTTCCTTACACTTAATTAAAACCTCCAGTTCCGCTTTCATTTTAGGATCCGTTTTGGCTAATTTTTCGGTACGCTGCATTTTCTTTTCCACGCTTTCCATATCCTTCAGTTGCAATTCTGTTTCAATAATTTCTTTATCACTTACCGGATTAATTGGCCCTTCGTCCCTTAAAATATTCTCATCTTCAAAACAACGTATTACATGAATGATGGCATCCACTTCACGTATATTGGCCAAAAATTTATTACCCAATCCTTCACCTTTGCTGGCCCCACGTACCAGGCCTGCAATATCTACAATTTCAATCTGCGTAGGTACAACCCTGTCGGGTATCACCAGTTCAGCCAGTTTATCCAATCTTGGGTCGGGCACATTAACCAAACCGGTATTGGGTTCTATAGTACAAAAACGGTAATTGCTTGCCTGTGCTTTTGCACTATTGCTAACTGCATTAAATAGTGTTGATTTACCTACGTTTGGTAATCCCACGATGCCTGCCTGTAATGCCATATCAAGTAAAAATTAAATAGTCAAAATTAAAATTGGCTGCAAAGGTAAGGGTAATTAATAATTGACAGGTTTATTTGAACATGGTATCAATTAGCTGCATTTAATTATTAATTCTTAATTTTCATCTCTTAATTATTTACTATGGCTTTAAGCAGAATATGGAGTGCATTTATCATCATTGCAATATTTGTGGCAGGGTATCACTTTTTTTTCAATAATAGCAGAGATGATATTTTTAGCCGCATGGTTACCGGCACCAGTAAAGACGAATTTAAATTTGTGGCCCTGGGAGATAGTGCAAAGGTTGCCGGAATAGCAAAGGAGATGAAAACTTATGGTTATGTATTGCAAGATTCAATTGACAAGGATACCAGGTATATAGCAGTAGAGGATCTAAAAGCAGATACAGTATTAAAATTGCAAAAAAGTTTTCCTGCGGCGAGAGTTGTAACGTACGGATATATTTTAGGCAGAAAACAAAAGGCAGTAGATGGTGTTATAGAAACCTGCTGGGTAGCTGTTGAAATTTGTTTAAAACTGATTGGCATATTAGCCTTATTTATTGGCTTTATGAATATTGCTGAAAAAGCCGGCGGTATAAGATTATTGTCACGTATTGTGGGCCCTTTCTTTTCAAAACTTTTTCCCGAAATTCCTAAAGGGCACCCTTCTATGGGGCATATGATATTGAATTTTTCGGCAAACCTGCTTGGGTTGGACAATGCTGCAACACCTTTTGGATTAAAAGCCATGGACAGCCTGCAGGAATTAAATACCAATAAAGACGTTGCATCAAATTCGCAGAT
>JAYVJU010000134.1:0-2646 GCA_043769035.1 Ferruginibacter sp. | reverse complement strand
TGCAGCGGCATTTTTTTTGTGGCCAATGCGGCACCAATTACCACTGCAACATATCCCAGCATATGCGCTGTAGGAATATCTCCTTTTTTTATTTTATCTGCTTCAGGAATAAAGTAGTCCAATCCCCGGCCATCATCAACAACACCCAGCGAAGCAATGGCTTCAAAATTTCTGTCAACAATATGTTTTTTGGGAAGGGTATTTATTTTAAAATTGGTGTAAATAAATTTTTCGACATTTAATTTATTAAAAGAGAATGATTTTACACCTTTTAAAAAACGTTTTATACGAAGTGTGCGGAGGTTATGATGTAGATCGATGATATAATCGTATGCTTCAGTTTTTAATTCATGTAACATCAATTCGTAACTATCCCCCAATGTGTGAACCTTATCGATGTATGGATTGGAAGCAACAATTCCTTTAAAGGATTGTTTGGTTAAGAAATGAATTTCCGCATCAGGAAACTTTTTGTGCAGGCAACGGATTACCGGTGTTGTTAACACAATATCGCCAATAGATGAAAAACGTATGATGAGGAATTTTGCCACTGTAAAATAATTTTCACCTGCGGTGAATTCTTTGCCACTGAGGCACTGAAACACTGAAGTGATTTAAGATTGATGAACGCTTATTCATTGATAAATTATTCTTCAATATAATTAAGGTCTTTATCAAAAGTTTCTTCGGTAAAGTAGAAAGCAATAAGGGTAATGCTCATTACAACAATGCCCGTAATTATACCACTTTTAATTAAATCCCATCCCCAGCTTTTTTGAAACAGGTTTAAAAACATGAGGTTGATCAACGGCAAAGCACCTCTTACCATATTAGGAATTGTAGTTGCTGCAGTTGCCCGAAGGTTAGTACCAAATTGCTCGGCTCCCATTGTAACAAAAATTGCCCAAAAGCCTGTACTAAACCCTAACATAGCACAGATCCCATACATCCTTGCATCTGAATTATTATAGCTGCTGAAAAAGATTACCAAAGAAAGTATACAAAGTGAATAAAACAACAGCAATGCTTTTTTCCTGCTTTTAAAATACTGGCTCACAAAGCCTATTAAAATATCGCCAATGGCAATAGCAGCATAAGCAAACATTATTGATCGGCCGGAATCGATTGACACACTGCCGAACATCTCTTTGCCAAACCTGTCACTTTGATTTACCAATATACCCACAACATACCAGGTGGGCAATCCAATTAAGATGGTTAAAAAATATTTTTTTAAGCGTTGTCCATTATTAAAAAACATTAAAAAATTGCCCCGCTGTACATTAGATTTTTTAATCTCGTTAAACATGCCCGATTCGGCCACACTAATACGCAGGAAGAGTAATAATATACCAAGGCCGCCGCCTATTTTATAACAAAGCCGCCAATTCTCATCAGTAAATTGGTAGGTAAAATATGCAGCTACAGCACCAAATATTCCAATACCAGCTACAAGCGAAGTTCCAATACCCCTTTTATTTTTTGGCAGCAATTCACTTACCAATGTAATACCTGCACCCAGTTCACCTGCAAGGCCAAGGCCTGCAACAAACCTGCATATGGCATATTGATCTACAGTTTGAATATAACCGGTTATAAAATTTGCAACCGAATATAAAATGATGGAACCGAATAAAACAGATAATCTTCCTTTCTTATCACCCAGCACTCCCCATACAATACCACCCAATAATAAACCAACCATTTGCCAGTTAATTATTTTGGTACTGTCGGCCAGCAGTGTTGCATCGGTAGCACCAACTGCCAGCACACTCGATTTTTTTACGATGGTAAACAACAGCAGATCATAAATGTCAACAAAGTAACCCAGTGCAGCTACAATTACTGCAATGTTAATTATGGAGCTATTATTTTTTTGAAGACTCATCAGCAGGCTTTTTTTTCTTTGCTAAAAATAATTTTATAAGTACAGGGGCAGTGCTTATGAGCACAATGCCCACTACAATTATTTCAAGATGTTCTTTTAAATCAAAATTAAAAGCATCCAGCAACCATTTTTGTAAAAAGAAGCCGCCCAGTATCATTGAGGTAACCCAGGCAATGCAACCAATAATATTATAAAACGAAAACTTAGCCTTATCCATATCTACAATACCTGCTATCAACGGTGCAAAGGTTCTGATTATGGGTACAAACCTTGCTATAACGATGGCACCTCCACCATGCTTTTCATAGAAATCATGTGCCTCATGGAGGTAACGTTTTTTAAAAAGCCACCTGTCTTTCCAATGGTACATTCCATGCCCGAATTTTTTTCCAAACCAATAGCCTAATGCATTGCCTAAAATACCTGCAATTGAAATCAACAGTATTAAAACAAAAAGATCGAGCCAGTAGCTGTGGTTATTATCCATACCAAAGTATTGTAAAAACTGGTATCCTAAGCCCGGCTCTGTTCTGCCGTCCATTTTAATTTCATGTGCAGAAAGGCCGGCTACAAATAATAATGAATCGCCTGGTAAAAAAAATCCTGCAAACAAACCTGTTTCTGCAAATACAACCAGTAATACAAACCAAAGCCCTCCATTTAAAATATACCACTGCGGTTGTAATAAATTTGTCCAATGAAAATCCAGTAAAATAAAATCTAACATTACTATGTTTTAAAAAATAAATTAAGAGTGT
>JAYVJU010000133.1:0-14446 GCA_043769035.1 Ferruginibacter sp. | reverse complement strand
CATATCAATTTTTTTAGAACGGAACTGGAAAACATAATAGGTCAACGGGCCATCTCCAGCATTTTCAAAAATCTGTGCTTCACCCGGCGGTATCAGCAGCACACTGCCTGCGCCCAATACAGCAGTTTTATTGCCGATGATGCACTTCATGGTACCTGTTTTAATAATGATGAGTTCTTCTATATCTTTTTGAGTATGTGCAGGTCTTGGTACAGCACCTTTTAGCTGTGTGGTGGCGTGTATTTTAAAATACTCAAATTCATTGGTGGTATAGTTTGCAATTTTGCGGCTTTCACGTAAGGTATCTTTTTTTACGGGCAGGCTGTCCCAATGTATTACTCCCGATTCAATTGGTTGTAACTGTGCAATGCCCTGTAGAGTAATTGTAAAAAATAAAGAGAACAATATTATTTTCATACAAAATTATTTTTAGCGTGGTATATTATTTATCCTGTTTTGCTTTTGCAAATTCATTGGCTAGTTTATTTATTGCAGCAGCAGGTATTGTTTGTTTGCCTTCATCAATAATTATGCGGTACCTGAAACTTACAGTTTCTCCTTTTTTTAATTGCAGGTTTTTAAAAGACTGCCCATTGGTAAATATTTTTTCTCCTAATGGATTGGCAGCAAATAAACCATAACCACGGGCATGCCAGAATGTAGGGTAATTGGTATTGGCAGGATGATCAATAATTACCACACTTACAGAATCGTTTTTTATTTTGCCAAACACTTTGCACCATACTGCTCTTGTACTCCATACATCATCCCCGGTTTTACCTGTGCTGCTTAAATAGTTGCCATTGGCAATTGTGTCGGTACCGCCTTTTACAATGGTTACATTGCCTTTATCATCGGTAAATTTTTGGTCTTTAGTAGTTGGTATCTGCAGTGCATGTGCCAGCCTGATACCCAGCAAACCATCTTTAGCATCGGTAAACAAAAGCGTTGTATCTGCTGTAATGGTTGTTATCCTGTCAATAATCCGCTGATGTGCAGTACCACTAAATTCAAAACTTGTAGTTTCTTGAGCCAGTACTTTGTTTTGTTGATTGGTCCAGTTGGCATGGTAAGATAATATACCGGTGTTTCCGCTTGCTGTTTTAATGATACGGTCTGTTTTTATCCAGCCATACAAATGTTTTTTATTGGCAGCAATGGCATAAGAATTATTCCAGAAATCCAGTCCGTTTAAATTTTCGAAATTAAACCAGATGCCGATGTGATGTGGATGATCGTTAGGGTCTCCGGGTTGCGGATTTAAAGGAAAGCCACGGGTAACAACTGTTCCGTTGGCAGCATGTACAGGATACAACACGGGCTTTTCCAAGCTGTCGGGGTATAAAAAACTGGTAAAAGGTTTTCCGCCAATACTAATATCTATTTTATTTTCATCCTTAGATTTTACAACGGTAACCATTTGTTTTTTTTGTGCGGCTGCATTAAAAACTGCAGCTGTGGCCAGTAAACTTATTGCTGTGTATTGTTTAAAATTCATATTGCAAGATTGTATAAATCAAAATTAAGGTTTAATGATTATTAATACAGCCACAAAATTTCGTAAAGTCACGTAACCCGGCGGCGTAGAATTACTATTGCTGTAAATAAATATCTCCATTGCTTTCATTGGCTTAGTTTTTGAGAAATGATATTCCATAAATCCATACTTATGAAACGTGTATTTTACTTACTGCTTTTATTTTTTTGTTTTACAGTTACCATTACATCATGCAGTAAAAAAAATGTGACAGAGGATAATAAAATATCCAATCCCCCCGGAGGTGGCGGTACAACATGCACTGCAACAAAATCGGCTGTAGAAAATATACAGGTATTCCCTGCAGATAATGCCTGGAATAAAGATATTTCTGCATCACCTGTTGATCCCTACAATACACAGATCATCGCTGGTATTTCAGCTCCTGCAATTAAAGCCGATTTTGGAAGTGGTTTATGGCAGGGTGCCCCAATCGGTATTCCGTATATAGTGGTATGCGGCAGTCAACCTAAAGTAGCGATTAATTATACCGATTATGGAGATGAAAGTGATCCCGGTCCTTTTCCAATTCCGCTGTCTGCACCTATTGAAGGAAATGGCGTTGGCGATGCTCATGTTATTGCCGTGGATATAGAAAATAAAATGCTGTACGAACTTTTTTATTCAAGGGTTAACGGCAATCATTGGGATGCATCTTCAGGTGCAGTTTTTAATTTATCATCAAACCAGTTAAGACCCGATACCTGGACCTCGGCCGATGCTGCCGGCTTACCAATTTTTCCCGGCCTGGTGCGGTACGATGAAATAGTAAAAGGCGAAATAGACCATCCCATACGTTTTACACTCACCAGCAATAATGTAAAACCAGCATACATTTCTCCGGCAAGGCATAAAGTAAACAGCACCGGCGGACAATACAGTTTACCTTTTGGTGCAAGAATAAGATTGAAAGCAGGTTTTGATATCAGCAGCTATTCTCCCACCAACCAAATTATTTTAAGGGCCATGAAAAAATACGGGCTCATCCTTGCTGACATCGGCAGCAACCTGTACATTACCGGCGCACCTGACGAACGCTGGAATAATGATGACCTGAAAAAACTGGGCCAGGTACATGGCAGCGATTTTGAAGTGGTAAAATTCAATAACTGATGCTGCAGAATTTTTTTATTCCGCTTCACTGATTTTATTTAATAAAAAATACAGGTAAGCATATCTACCTTGTACAGGGTATTTTCTGCAATCGGTGTATTTAATAAATTGCAGCAAAATAAATCAAACCAAAATGAAACTATATTTATTTACAGGCCTTTTATTTTCGTCATTGTTATGCACGGCGCAGCAACATTATACCATTAACTGGGCGCAGGCGCCTAAAAATCCAATTGCATTTAATTATACTGCTAACCATTTTGCATTGCAGGGTAAAATAAAATCGGTAACAGAAACATGGGGTGACATGAGTACTTACAAGGTATTTAACGAAAACGGGCTGTTACAAAATACCGTATTCAAAATGGGTGGCACCGAAGTAAATAACTATACTTATAACCCGGCAGAGGGATTAATAATAAAAGAGCAGGAGCAGGCAGGAAGAAAAACCGTATTCACTCAAAAGCTAAATGAAAAAAATCAGCTTACAGAATCTTCATACAGCAGTGCTCAAAAAGACAGTTTCAGCTATAACGATAAAGGCTTTTTTTCAGTAAAGCAATATCCTTCCAAAGCCATAACAAAATATGAATACAATGCGGCAGGGCAATTGATTAAAGAAGAGAATTACAGGGAAGGAAATCTTACCTTATCAATTAGCTATAATTATGCGCTGGTAAATGGCCAACTGGTGATAACCTGCGCTACAGAATATAAAACATCAGGCGATAAATATGTACACAAAGAATTTTATAATACCAATGGTTTACTGGTAAAAGAAATAACCGAAGATGAAGAAAGAACATTCAGCTATCGGCTGGATATTTCGGGGAACTGGATTTTAAAAACAACAATATTTAAAAATCTTAAAACAAAATCTCTTATCACCCGTGTAAGTACCCGGCAAATTGAATATTACCAGTAATTATCCCTTGCTTAAAATAATTATGGTGTAGTAAACAATCAACAGGCAGTTATGCCGTTTTTAAACCGGATATTTGCACAATGCTCTTTAAATTGGCTACTGGCAAATTTACCTTTAGCATTTTACAGAGTGTATATCAGAATGTATTTTATGAAGAAACCAACCATTTCAACCGCCGTTTTTGTATTACCTGTGCTATTATTTCTTTTCAATACAGGTTGCCAGGAAGCTGTAAAGGATAAGGAAGAATTAAAAAAAGAAAAAGAAGTAACAACTGCTGCTAAGCAGGATAGTGTACTTACTAAAATTGATACAGCTGATTACGATAAGCGAATGCTGGCATTGAGTAATAACGATACTGCTGGAAAATGGCCTGTAAAAACACCTTATCCCCTGCCCGGTGCTTTATTACCTTACAACCGTATCATTGCATTCTACGGTAATTTATTTTCTAAACGGATGGGTATATTGGGTGAATTGCCCAAGGATAGTATGTTTAAAAAACTGCAGGATGAAGTAGCACAATGGCAGGCTGCCGATCCAACTGTTAAAACTATTCCTGCATTGCATTATATCGTTACAACAGCACAGGTTTCGCCGGGTAAAGGAAATACCTATCGGCTGCGGATGCCGCTTAACCAGGTTGATACCATTATAAACTGGGCAAAAGAAATTAATGCCGTGGTTTTTGTAGATATACAGGTAGGGCATAGTACGGTTAAAGCAGAAGTGCTGCCACTGGAAGCTCATCTTGCTTTACCAAATGTGCATTTGGGAATAGATCCTGAATTTTCTATGAAGAACGGGGAAAGGCCGGGTTCTAAGATCGGCACGTTCTCATCTGATGACATTAATGATGCCATCGATTTTTTAGCTGCTGTTGTCCGTAAAAATAATCTTCCGCCTAAAGTGCTCATCATTCACCGCTTTACACAAGGCATGGTAACAGGTTATGATAAAATAAAAAAAGTACCCGAGGTACAGGTGGTGATGGATATGGATGGTTTTGGCGATAAGATCTTAAAAAGATCGACTTACCTCAGGTATATCTATAAAGAACCGGTACAGTTTACAGGCTTTAAATTGTTTTATAAAAACGATACCAAGCCAAATACCAGCGGTATGTACACTCCGGCTGAGTTGCTGCAATTTACTCCTAAACCAAGTTATATTCAATATCAATAATCCGCAATCCTTTTGTATTAATGAAAACTCCTCTTATTCTTGCCTTAACAGGCGTTATTGTTTTATCTGCATGTAATTATAAACCTGTTGATGTAAAAACAGCAATGCCCGGTATTAAACAACCTGCAGAAAATAAAGTGGCTGAAAAATCTATGGCAAGCCTTGCTGCTATCCTTGCTAAAAAAGAAGTGCCTGTTTTATGTTACCATCACATCAGAAATATAAGGGCAGGAGAAAGTGAAAGCATGAAAAGCTATTCCGTTTCACCCGAAGCTTTTGCTGCACAAATGAAAGTACTGCACGACAGCGGTTATCAAACTATTTTACCCGATCAGTTATACAACTACCTGGTGTATGATGAAGCCTTGCCTGCCAAACCTGTTATGATAAGCTTTGATGATACCGATGAAGAGCAGTACAGGATAGGAGCTGCAATAATGAATCAATATAATTTTAAAGGTGTGTATTTTATTATGACGATATCCATGAACCGTCCCCGGTATATGAGTAAAACCGAGATAAAAAATTTATCTGATAGCGGGCATGTAATTGCAGCGCATACCTGGGATCATCACATGGTAACCAAATACACTGGTGCAGATTGGGATAGCCAATTGGTAAAACCACAAATACAATTAAAAGCCATTACCGGAAAACCGGTTGACTATTTTGCATACCCTTTTGGTTTATGGAATGCTGCAGCCATACCAGAATTAAAAAACCGTGGTTATAAGCTGGCATTTATTTTATCTACAAAAAGAGATGATACAGAACCGCTGTACACCATACGCAGGATGATTGTGCCGGGCACCTGGTCAACAGCAGGAATGATGAAAGCAATGAAATCCACTTTTAATAAATAAAACCCGTTAGCGGAATTAATTTTTTAATGCCTCGTAGAGGCTAAAGGTTGGTAGAAAAATTAAAACAGATTGCAAAAGTGCCGTAGGCACAACAGATATGTTGCTCCTTTCTATCATGCCTATGGCATTTATTTGTGTTGTTGCTTTTTTCTACCAACCTATCATCCCTAACGGGACTAATTAAATTAATTCCCCAACGGGTTAAATAAAATATTTAACACCATCACTGTTGGCTCCTTTTCTTTTCTTCTTCCGGCATTTTTACAGAAAGCGGTCCGTTACCAATAATTAAAAAATAAATCAGCAACAACAATACTAAGATTGAAAGCACGAGTTCTGAATAAGGGCTGAATGTATCTTTAGCAACGTTGATATTTATAAAGATGATAGCACCTATCAAAATCGGAATTTGTATGAGGCAGGCTGCACGGGTAAACATACCGATGGTTAAAAAAATACCGCCTAAAATATGTGCAAATGTAACATAGTGTGCCAGCAGCACTATTATAAAGGAACTGAATGGTTGCCGGCTGCTCATCAGGCTTATCAGGCCACTGGCATTGCGGAGAAAATCCACACCCTTGTAACAAAGAAAAAGCCCGAGGGCAATTCGTATGATATCCAGCCATTTTGGGTGATGCCTGTCACCCCATTGCTCAAATTTTTCGAGGAGGTTCATATCATATAGTTTTAATCGTTAAAAAAAAGAACTTGTATAAATTTAATTCATTTTTTACAGAGATGCAAGCAATAACTTAGCACAACCTGCTAAACTGTAATTTTACATGGTATGACTTTTAAACAAAAAATATATAATCATTACCTGCAGGTAGTAAATGATAAAATTGACATGTTGCAAAAGGTGCTGGCCGATCTTAAAGAAAGTGGTGCCAATGAAACCAAAAGCACTGCAGGCGATAAACATGAAACTGCATTGGCAATGTTACAGATTGAACAGGCCAATACAAGGGCACAATTAAAAGAAGTGGAATTACAAAAAGTAATATTAGAAAAGATAAATCCATCTTTAACACCAACTGTTATTGTAACTGGCAGCCTTATAAAAACCAACCGGGGTTATTTATTTTTAAGTATAGCTGCCGGTAAAGCTGTAATAGAAGGAGAGGAAGTAATTGCACTTTCTCAGCAATCGCCATTGGGTAAACAATTAATTGGATTAAAAGACGGAGATACAACTGTTATCAATAATACCAGCTATGTAATTGAAAGTATAGGGTAAGAAAAGATAGCAATTAACTATTTTTTCTTTTGACCTCTTGTTTTTGCTTTGCCATATTTTGCCATCATTCTGTCTTTACGACGTACCACAAAATTTACCTTGCTGTTTTTAGCAGATTTTTCATGAAAGGCCGGGCCTGCCTCTTCTTTCTTTGGCTGCTTTAACTGTATCTCTTTCATAAATACCTTGGGCTTTTCATCTTCTGTAAGCTCATCCGAAATCTGCAGGTGTTCCGGTAAAGGCAGCAGGGGAATTTTATAATTCATCAGTGCTTCAATATTTTCCTGCAAAAGCTTTTCCTTTGGCGTAATAAAAGTAATGGCAATGCCAGGTCTGTCTGCACGGCCTGTTCTGCCAATGCGGTGCATATAATTTTCCGGCTCATCCGGTGTGTCAAAATTAATAACGTGTGTTACTTCGGCAATATCAATACCACGTGCCACAATATCTGTTGCAATAATAAATCGGTAAGTGCCGTCTTTAAATTGTTTTACCGTATTAAAACGATGGTTCTGTTCTTTATTACTGTGTATTACACCAGCAGTATCTTCATAAATTGGTTGCAGCTGTTCAAACAACTGATCGGCCAGTGCTTTGCTTGCGGCAAATACCAATACTTTCGTCATGGTGGTATCTTCTGCAAGCAACAGTTGCAGCAGGTTTACCTTGGTATAAAAATTAGGGACTTCGTAACCAAACTGCCGGATGTTTTCCAGCGGTGTGCCGGTTGGTGCAGCTTCTATTTTTACCGGGTTGGCAAAATATAATTGCATCAGGTCTTCCACATCTTCTGTAAGCGTTGCAGAAAATAAAAGATTCTGTCTTTTAGCAGGCAGCAGATCGAGAATATTTTTCAGTTGTGTTCTAAAACCCAGGTTCAGCATTTCATCCACTTCATCTATCACTAATTTTTTTATTGCCTTTAATTTTAAAGAGCCATTCATGGCCAGGTCAAAAAGCCGGCCCGGCGTGGCAACCAGTATATCTACTTTCTTTTCTACCGATAATTTTTGCGTATTAATATTTACACCGCCATAAACACCAACAGTAACCACACTCATGTAAGTGGTTAATTTATTTATGGTTTCCACTACCTGCACCACCAGTTCCCTTGTAGGTACTACTATTAAAATTTGTGGTGCAATGTCTTTGGTAAATTTCCACTGGCGCAGGCAGGGTAGCAAATACGCAATTGTTTTTCCTGTACCGGTTTGTGCAATACCGCATACATCTGCGCCAGACATGGCTGTAGCAAATGCCTTTTGCTGTATGGTTGTAGGCCTGTGATAGCCCATATCATTTAAAGCATTTAATAAAGGATTGCTCAGGTTAAGTTCGGTAAAAGCCATGGAGTTATTTATTCTTGATGGTAAAGATAAAGCTGTTTGTTGCTATTGTTGCTGAAAAAGCAATAACAGCAACCAGTAAAAACATCGGGGTGTTATGATTTAGTCATGAGTTTACTACACATCAGCTTCATTAAATGATAAGGTAAGGCTGTTAAGTGGCGTTTTTACTTTTCGGCAACTGACACCGGCTTTCGCCAGCATTATTTTAGATGCTTTAAAAATATCGGTGCCCTCATACTTATCCGATAAATAAATTACCTCGGTAATGCCCGATTGAATGATGGCTTTAGTACATTCATTGCAGGGGAAAAGAGCGGTGTAAATTTTGCAGCCGTGCAAATCCATCCCGATATTATTTAAGATGGCATTTAATTCCGCATGGCAGATGTAGGGATATTTTGTATCGAGAAATGCGCCTTGTTTTTCCCAGGGAAAATCATCATCATTACAGCCAATGGGCAAACCATTATAACCGGCGCCAACGATCTTGTTTTTTTGATTTACAATACAGGCCCCCACTTGTGTGTTGGGGTCTTTGCTGCGGCAGGCACTCAGTAAGGCCACTCCCATAAAGTATTCGTCCCAGGAAATGTAATCTTGTCTTTTTTTCAAGTATGCAGGTTTTGCTGTTAAAGAATGAACACGAATTTAAGGTATTTGAAAGTTTTAAATTTTGTCTTGCTCTGCGATAAAAAAAAATAGAATGGGCAATATTTTTTTCAGAACTAAATAGTATAAAAAAGAGGCTCGTAAAAACGAACCTCTTTTAAAAAATAATATGCCTTGCTTTAGTTATTACCTCTTACCGGGTATGGTGGCCTGGCAGGTGTAACCGGCGGATTTTTTTCCAATTCTTTTAAAGCAACTTCAATTGCTTTTAATAATTGAGGGTCATTACCTTTTATTACTTCAGATGGGGTTTGCTCTACTTCAATATCAGGTGCAACACCAACATTCTCTACAATAAAACCTTCTTTCGTCCAGATAGCCACATTAGGTGCTGTTACCGAACCGCCATCAATAAATTCAGGAAATCCTAAAATACCTACAAGGCCGCCCCAGGTACGTTTGCCTACCAAGGTACCCACTTTAAACTTCCTGAACATCCACGGCAACATATCACCTCCCGATCCTGCAGTTTCATCAATCAGCATTACTTTAGGCCCCTGTATTGATGCACTTGGTGTTTTAAGATCTTTACCATAACGCATGTTCCAGTAAGCCTGCTGTGGATTTAATAATAAGTTGATATAGTAATCTGCCAGTTGTCCACCGCCATTAAATCTTTCATCTACAATAATGGCTTTTCTGTTGGCCTGCGGATAAAAATATCTTTTAAAATAATCATGTCCCAAATCAGCAGTATTGGGTACATATACATAGGCAACCTGCCCGTTGGTGGCTTCAGTTACTTTTTTCAGGTTACCTTCCACCCAGTCACGGTTGCGTAGAGCCGATTCGTTTTCTACCGGAACAACTTTTACTGTTCTTGATGCTGTACCATCGGCATTGCTGCTAACAGTAAGCTCTGTTATTTTACCTGCAGTATTTTCAAAATAACGGTAGAGGTCTTCTCCGGCATTAATGTCGTTACCATTTACAGCTATAATGTAATCGCCTGCTTTTACATTTACACCAGGCTCGGTTAAAGGCGATTTTAAATTGGGGTTCCAGTTTAATCCGCCGTATATTTTTTTAATTTGATAACGGTTGTTGTTTACGGTATAATCTGCACCAAGTAAACCGCCACTCACTCTTTGCGGTGTGTACAACTGATCGCCGGGGTTTGAAATACGGTGGTGGCCAACACCCAATTCGCTGCACATCCATTGTATCAAAAGATTTAAGTCACTCCTGCACGCCAGGTCGGGTAAAAAAACTTCATACTTCTTTTTAACTGCATTCCAGTTAGCACCATGCATACCGGGATCGTAAAAATAATCCCTGTTTACACGCCATGCTTCTTCAAATATATTTTTCCATTCTGTTGCAGGGTCAGTTTTTATTTGAATAGCTCCGGTATTAATATTTCCTTTACCGGGTGCTGGCTTACTGCCTGCATCTGTTACCACCCAGCTGTTACCAACACTGTACAACATTTTTTTACCATCAGCCGAAATAATATATCCATCCATTGCTGTAACCTCGGCATCTTTACGGGCTTTTAAATCGTATTTATGTAACATGCCGCTGCCCTGGTTGCTTGCAGGATAAACAACATAATATATTTCGCCTTCTTTTCCTGCACCCAATTGCCCGAAATTATCTGCGGCAATAGGCAGATCAACGATCCTGTTTTCAATACCATCCCAATCAATACGCAACTGGTCATCTTTTTTATCCGGTGCTGCCGCTTTTTTATCAGCTGGTTTACCTGTTGCAGTATCAGGTTTTATAGCTTCTTCATCATTTTCTTTTGCAAAAGGAGAAATGGTTTCTTTTTGCAGCGTAACCAAATAAATTGAATTGGTAGATCGCATATCAGCATTAGACTGATCGAACCAGTTGATAACAGGTCCTGCATCGGTAGAGGCAAAAAAGTAAAGATACTTTCCGCTTTTATCAAACTTAGGGTCTGATGCATCACTTAAACCATCAGTTAATGCAAAAGATTTTTTCTGTTCTATTGAATAGAGATAAACACGTTTAAATTGTGTTTCAGTTATTTTAGTATAGGCAATCCATTTGGAATCGAATGACCAGCTGCCATGCATATACCGGAATGGACCGGGTGCATACAATTCATCTGCATCTATTTTTGTAATGGCTCCTGATGCAATATCTACAACATAAAAATTTCTTGCATTGTCCGTAAAATTTATTTTTTTACTGTCAGGCGACCATTCGGGATAAGCATAAAATCCTGTACCATTTAATTTAAAAATTTTTGCTTCGCCTTTTCCATCCTGTGGTTTTAAGTACAGTTGATATTCGCCACTGGCATCAGAAAAATAGGCAATAGTTTTTCCATCAGGCGACCAGGAAGGATATTTTTCATGTGCCCCCGTGGTTTGTGTAATATTCCTGTAATCTCCTTTTTCTGCAGGCGCAGTAATAATTTCACCACGGCTGTCGAAAACTACTCTTGCCCCTGTAGGAGAAATATCTCCTGCACGGATATAATCGCCACCTTTTACAAAGCGGCTCCTTAGTTCCAGTAAATCTGCAGCAATACCAATTTTTAATTTTGTTGCAGCAGATCCATTTATTGAATAGCTATGCAAATAGCCAGCCTGTTCAAAAACAATATTGCCATTTGCGGCACCCGCATTCAACACCGGAAAATCTTTATACTTAGTTAACTGGTCAATTTTTTTTGTAGCAGTATTGTAGGCAAATAAATTAAATTCTCCGTTACGGTCGCTTCTGAAATAAACGGTGTTGCCAACCCACATCGGACTTACATCATTACATCCTTCGGCAGGTTGTGGAATTTTTACAACACTTTTATCAGCAAACGAAAAAATATGTATTATAGATATCGTGCCGCCTCTATAATGTTTCCATTGTTTAAAAGCATCACTTAAAGGTGTGTAGGCCATTTGTTTTCCATCAGGCGAATAGTTTGCCCAAAATGCGTTGGGTATTTCTAATTGCGTAGCCATGCCACCGGTAATTGCTACAGTAAATAATTGAGCATAGCGGCCGGTAAATACATTTCTTTGTGAAATAAAGAGTACTGCTTTTCCATCAGGTGTAAATCCCCTTACAATGTCTGGCGAAGGATGCCAGGTAAGGCGTTTGGGTACACCGCCTTCTACCGGAATTGTAAATACATCTGTATTGCCATCGTACTGTGCACTAAAGGCAATAGTTTTTCCATCGGGAGAAAATACGGGGGCAGACTCAACACCTCTGTCCACTGTTAACCTCCTGGGTTGCGATCCATCGGCTTTGGCCACCCATAGATCTTCTGCATAAATAAAGGCAATATTATTTGCGCTTACAGCAGGTTGAGAAAGCATCCTGGTATCGGTATTATCAACTGCAAAAACCGGAGTGATAAAACCCGAAATACAGAACAGCATAAAGCAATAAAATTGTTTACAGCGTTGCATAGTTTTTAGTTAAGAGTGAAGAAAATCAGGATTATAATATTATATACAAAAAACGAGAATCCAAAATTTGATTTGGCGGGTACGGATTATTTACGACTGCAGGGATATGTAATTTTACCTGATGATATTTTTCTTTACGCCCTCTTTGGTAATGATGACGGGTTTAATAAATTCCTCGTCATCAAAATACATGTTCTCAATACAGGTTTCTCTTGAATTACCATCTGTTTCAGTCAATGGCCGGCGGTGATAAACGATATACCATTTATCCTGACCGGGTATTTTAATTACGGAATGATGCCCTGCACCGGTAGCAATTTTTGCATCTTGCTGTAATATTTTACCAATACGCTTAAATGGCCCAAGCGGATTATCGGCTATGGCATAAGCCACACTGTAATCGGGGCCTGTCCACCCACCTTCGGACCACATGAGGTAATATTTTTTATTACGGATGAACATGAACGGCCCTTCAACATACCCGGCAGGCGTTATTTCTTTAAAGATGGTGCTGTCATTAAAAGAAATGAAGCCGGTAAAATCATTGTTGAGTTTTGCAATATTGCAATGCTGCCATCCGCCGTAAATAAGGTAATGCTGACCGTTGGTATCTTTAAAAACAAACTGATCGATAGGCTGTGCGCCATTATAAAATTTATCTACCAACGGTTTTCCCAAGTGATCTTTAAACGGCCCTTCCGGTTTGTTTGCAACTGCAACGCCAATGCCTCCATATTGCTGGTTGTTCTGTATATCATTAGCGCCAAAGAATAAATAATACTTTCCTTTTTTTTCAACTATTGATGGTGCCCACATTGCCCGTTTTGCCCATTTAACCGAAGCAGTATCAAGGATACGATTATGTTTTGTCCAGTGTATAAGATCGGGAGATGAAAAAGCATCTAAGAAAACCTGTTGGTTATATTTTGCAGAATAAGTTGGGTATATCCAGTAGTTTTTTTTGAAAATAATTCCTTCAGGGTCGGCATACCATCCGGTAAAAACGGGGTTGCCGGATTTTAAAGTATCCTTATTTTTTTGTGCAACAAGAGGAGAGATAAAAATTAATCCGATAATGACCGGCAGTATTTTTTTCATGTTATACCTTAAATTTAAGGTAAGATAATGTTTTATTGGAATTGACAAAACAGATTTGTATGATATAGATAAACGCCCCTTATCTTTGTTATATTACAATAACTTTTGCTGATAAAATGAATAGTATGAAAAATATAAAAACGTTTTTGGTTTTAACTGTTATCCATGTCTTTTTATTTACAACCTCGCTGGCGCAGGAAAAAAAACAATTCAATGCATTGCTGGTTACCAAAACAGCAGGCTGGCATCATGAGTCGATTAATGAAGGGGTTACTGCAATTAAAGAACTGGCCACACGTAATTTTTTTAATGTACAATGGCACCAGGAAGGAGCAACTGTAACTGATAAGTATCTTGAAAACTTTCAGGTAATTATATTTTTAAATACCACCGGCGATATTTTTAAGGAAGATGAACAAAAGGCAATTGAAAAATTTATAAAAGCCGGTAAAGGCTTTGTAGGCATACACAGTGCATCTGATACTGAGTATGGCTGGGAATGGTACACAAAACTTGTAGGCAGAATGTTTAAAATCCATCCTGCAATACAAACGGCAAAATTACGATTGACAGAAAATAAATTTTCCGGGTTGGAGCAATTTACTGACGGACAATTCTGGACAGATGAGTGGTATGAATTTAGTCCCGAAACAACAACGGATTTAAAATATATATTGGCTGTTGACGAAAGCTCTTACAATGCAAAAGTGCAATGGGGAGAAAAGAAAGGCGAGGGGATGGGAAGCTTTCATCCGGTTGCCTGGTACCATGATTATGATGGCGGCCGTTCTTTTTACACCGCACTGGGGCATATGCCGGCAGTGTACAGCGAGCCTGCATTTTTAAATCATATTTACGCAGGAATATACTGGGCTGCTACAGGCAAAAAATAGATCAGGTAGCCCAGGCTTTATCACCTTTTTTATAAGGATAATCACCGTCGAATTTTCCGGGTATTGCTTTGTAACGCAATACTTCTGTAGCACCAATTTTAGAAGTAAAGAAACCCAGTAAACTCAATTGTTTCATCATGGTAAAATAATGAGAAGGCTCACCTTCTTTTTTATTTTTCTGATAA
>JAYVJU010000132.1:0-4239 GCA_043769035.1 Ferruginibacter sp. | reverse complement strand
AATTACGGGGCAAGCATTACCCGTACTTACCATTGGGGTAACGGATGCAGAAGGAGACCTGGGTTTTAAGGACGGTAAAGACACCACCATGTTATTTATTAAAAACCTGCTGACTGGCAAAACAGACTCCAGCTTATATTTACCGGATATTGCCACAGCTGCCATAAAAGATTTTCAAGGCGATATTCAAATAACACTTTCCACATCAATTTTATTGGAAGGTAGTGCCCGGCCAAGTCCTAAAACAGACACTTTATACTACGAGATTTATATAAAGGATTTTGCAAAAAATAAGAGCAATGTAATCAAAACAGTAGATCCTGTTTTTGCAATTTCCCGTTAATGCGGTTGCTTTTTTTTATCTTATCTCATTCTATTTTTATTGCAATTTGTGCTGTAGCACTCTGTTTTCAAACAGCTTTACTGCTGCACATTAACCTTACAGCCTGGTTATACAGCTTTATTTTTTTTTCAACATTATGCAGTTATAATTTTTACTGGCTTTTAAGTGGCTTTGCTTTTTCAGTACAGCCGGTTAAAATGTTTTTTAAAACTTACTATACAAATATTATTGTTTTTTTTATAGCAGTAACAGGATTGCTGGTTTCATTACCCCATATTTCCAATTTATTCCCTGCCATTATTATAAGCCTTTTTTTCACTTTACTGTATACTATTCCGCTGCTGCCTTTTAAAGTTTTACATTTTGCAAGAAAAGCAGGTTTACTCAAAACATTCCTCCTGGCATTTACATGGGCATTTGTAACGGTGTATATTCCATATAAGCAAGTACCAACCGCAAGTACACACAGTTTACTGCTGTTGTTAAATAACCGTTTTCTTTTTATGTTGATGTTATGTATCATTTTTGATGCAAGAGATACTAAAGTTGATAAAATAAGAGGCTTACAAAGCCTTACGACCCTGGTAACACCGGTTACAATTCGTTATATAATGGGTGCTGTGTTTATTGCCTATATCATTAACGGGGTAATCTTCAGGATTTATTATAATGAGCCCATGCAAATAATTGCTTTATTAGTTACGGGCATAGCTGCAGCCGTGGTATATTTTTTCTCTTTAAAAAGGCAGGGTTACATTTTTTATTATTTCCTGGTAGATGGCTTAATGTTATTTTCTGCCATAGCTGCTTATGTGGCAAGTATTTAGTTATTTTGCTTTTATATAAAGAAAACAAAAATGGCTAAAGCAAAAAAAACAAAAAGTATTCTTACTGAAGAATCATACACATTTTTAAAAAACTATATTAATACCCCCTCTCCAACAGGGTTTGAAAGCAGTGGACAAAAATTGTGGATAGAATATTTGAAACCATATGTAGATTCTCATTTTACCGATCCATATGGTTCTGCAGTTGGAGTAATTAATCCTACCTCTACATTTAAAGTGGTAATAGAAGCACATGCAGATGAGATAAGCTGGTTTATAAATTATATTTCTCCTGATGGATTGATTTATTTGAAACGCAATGGAGGCGTAGATCACCAGATTGCACCTGCAAAGCGTGTTTTAATTCATGGCAAAAAAGGACCTGTAAAAGCGGTGTTTGGATGGCCTGCTATACATACCCGTATGAGCAATAATGATGGTAAGGAAACGCCACCCAAAGTTGATAACCTGTTTTTAGATTGTGGAGCCCGTAATAAAAAAGAAGTAGAAGCCTTGGGTATTCATATTGGTGCTGTGGCAACTTACGAAGAGGGCTACGAGGAACTGGCCTATGATTATTTAATAGGTCGTGCTTTTGATAACCGCATTGGTGGTTTTATGATTGCTGAAGTGGCCAGGTTACTAAAAGCAAATCGTAAAAAACTACCTTTTGGTTTATATATTGTAAATGCAGTTCAGGAAGAAATTGGCTTACGGGGAGCAGAAATGATTGCCCGAAGAATAAAACCGGACATCGCTATTATTACCGATGTAACGCATGATACCAGTACGCCAATGATTAACAAAATTATTGAGGGGGAGTGTGCATGTGGTAAGGGACCTTCTCTTGCATTTGGACCGGCCGTACATAATAAATTATTAGATGTAGTACAAAATACTGCAGCAAAAAATAAGATACCTGTTCAATTACGTACTGTAAGCCGCAGTACAGGTACCGATACAGATTCTTTTGCTTATGCCAATGATGGTTGCCCTTCCGTTTTAATTTCAATCCCACTAAGGTATATGCACACTACAGTAGAAATGCTGCATAAAGATGATATTGAAAATACCATTAAGTTGATGTATGAAACTTTATTAACCTTATCGCCTAAAACTAATCTTAGTTATTTTTAAACAATGCTATGCCAAAAAGGTTATTAGTATTTACAGTGGTGCCGGGTATTGCACTTGCTGCATCTGTATTTTTTAAAATGAAATAGATCATGGAAGACCGGTTTGCCAAATATTCAAAATTATATTTCCTCATATTTTTATTGTTCCTTTCCATACCTGTAATATTTGGTTCGGTAATGGCTTTATTATACGGAGTTTCAAAGCTGGTTTCGTCAAAGCCTGTAGATATTTTATTTGAACTGGTTGTAATTTCAATACCATCTGCAGTTTTTGCAACAGCTTATTATATTTTTATTAAGCGTACTAAAAAGCACCCTTCTGTTGTTGTAAAAGCAATTTCCCAGGTTTGCTTTATCATTGGTTTTTGTTATTGCGTTATTGTACTGGTATTGTGTATAATGGATTATTTTAAGTTAGGTATTCATGATATTACAAACTATGCCAGTTTCGACCTGCTTTTTTTAGCAGGGAATATCGGGCTACTCTTTTTTATTGCCATACTACAGGCTTTTACCACTAAAAAAGAAATGAACTGGATGGAGAAAAGAAAACAAAAAGAAGATACTTCTGTATAAAAAATATCCCCGTTAAGAATAACGGGGATTAATCAAAACCAACTGTATGCTTATGAAAACTTTTCTTATTGAATAGTTATCTCTTTTGCCGCAGCTTTTACTTCTTCTTTTTTAGGTAATCCTACATGTAAAATGCCATTTTCGTATTTGGCGCTTATATTCGAAGCGTCAATTTTTTCATCTACAGTAAAAGTGCGTTTGAAAGATTTAGTGCTGAATTCTCTGCGGATTAATTTTTCTGTTTCCGATTTTGTTTCTGCTGTTTTTTCCACACTTATCGTTAAGATATTGCCATCCAGTTTTATCTTAAAATCGCTTTTTTCAAAGCCGGGGGCAGCTACCTGTAAATTGTAAGCATCATTTTTCTCAACAATGTTTACCGGCGGAAAACCTAAAACATCTTCTCTTACAGTTTTGCCAAGTGTTGAAGGCAGGTCGTTAAAAATTTCGTTCATTAATCCATCAAATGATTTTGCAAATGGGTTGTTTGTTTTTACGAGTGTCATAGCTTTATTGTTTTATGTTTTTAAATTATAATTACAAAACACAATGTTCAAAAGCTATTCCAACAGGTTTTTAATGCCTAAATTTCAAGTTTTAGGTATATTTTACGCCGTTATGTCGCTTATAGACAAGGTGTTGCGCCATAATTGCCGATTTCGAGATGCGGAAGATGTGTAAATGTAGAGAACAATAAAAGGGAAGATGTGAAATAAGTTCTTAGTTTTGTGCTCCAAAAAATCTACTACACATGTATCCGGAAGAAATTGTAATACCAATGAAAGAAGAGCTGACTGAAAATGGCTTTTCTGAAATGTTAACCTCGGCAGCAGTTGAGGAAACCATAAAAGATAACGGCACCACCTTAGTCGTAATCAACTCAGTTTGTGGTTGCAGCGCCGGTACTGCAAGGCCAGGTGTTTTAATGGCTGTAAATAACAGTGCAAAAAAACCCGATCATCTTACTACCAGTTTTGCTGGTTTTGATGTTGATGCAGTAAAGAAAATTAGAGAGTATCTGTTGCCTTACCCTCCATCTTCACCATCAATTGCTCTTTTTAAAGATGGCCAGTTGGTTCATTTTATAGAAAGACATATGATTGAAGGCAGAAGTGCCCAAATGATTGCAGAAAACCTGATTGGCGCATTTGAACAACATTGTAATTAAGATACTTCGTCATGTTTTATTAAATATGATGGGTTAGTAAATATCATCCTCCTGTTTCTACAGGAGGATTTTTTATTTGAATAACCAACAGCTTCAATTATTTGAATATATTGCAGTTCTTAATAAAAATTATAAGTAGTAAACTTTATGTATCCCAATTTATATTATGTTTTTAAAGACTGGTTTGGT
>JAYVJU010000131.1:0-8104 GCA_043769035.1 Ferruginibacter sp. | reverse complement strand
GCGTTGCTTTTATCAATATGTTTTATCCTGTAATAAATAGTACCACTAATGCCTAAAATATTATCAGCATAAGTATAAGTAAGCGGTAATGCGCTGTTACCATTAAGGGCCTGCGTAGTTTGTGTACCTACTTTTGTAAAATTTATTCCATCGGCACTTCTTTCTATTTCAAAAGTAGCTGTGTTGGCTTCTGTTGCTGTTTTCCAAATTAATTCGGTGAAGTATAAATTCTTTATAGTAACGGTGAAGGAAGAAAATACGGTAACTAATGGGCTTGCCACCGGTTCACCATACGGCACACCACGACCTGCAGTACTCATGTACACTCTTCCAAAAACATTCATGTCGCCCATTACAAATTGACCATTTGCCAATCCACCATATTCATGTGCATCATCATTAATCCTAATCCATGTAGCACCTTCATCAGTAGAACGATGAACACCCAACACACCATTAACAGTGCCCCAGATATAAATGGTTAAATAAGCAGCACCCGGAGCAGCTTTGCCAAACCCAACTGCCGAACAAGTAGTAACATTGCTGATGGTAGTGAAAGTGCTGCCACCATTTACGGAACGTTTTAATCCACCATTGTATAATGCTACCCACAAATGACCTTCCTGCCCAGGTACGGTTCTTATTTTTTTATTACCGCCTGTGCCGGCATTACCGGCAGCAGAGAAATTAATTCCACCATCCGTACTGATATATATATTGCCATTATTATTATCGTAAGCATAAAATTTATTAGTATTAACTGCATCTGCAACTGGTACAGCACTGGTGGTGGCTAATCCATTACATGCCGTCCATACTGTACCGTTATCTACCGAACGATAAGTAACAGCAGAGCCGTTAGGGCTGTGCAATAAAATATTGCCATTGGCAGATAGTGCCACTTTACCACCGGAGCCGTTGATGCTGGCAGTTTGAATCCAGTTAGTACCCTGGTCGATAGTATAATATATTTTATTGCCAACTCTTACTAATTTATTAGTATTTAAGGCAGCATAAGCAATACCATTTGTGCTGCCCATACGTGGTGTATGAATGGGTGCAAACTGTGTTACATCTGTATGTTTAAACCCATCATAATCTAATATAACCGAAAACATAGGACCGCCGGGTATGCTTACTAAATCGGTACAAACTGTTTCTTCCATTCCTTTTACTGCAAACTTCCAGGTGGTAGTTGTTGCATTAATATCATTACAAACAAAAACACCATTGCCCGATATTACCCAGGCTTCGTTGGTATTAAATGGATTGAACTCAATATTACCACCCCAATGTATTGCCTGGCCCAATATCCATGTGCAACCATTAGGGTCGAGTGTAATACCGCTACCAACCAGATTTTTCCATGTAACCCCGCCGTCTGTTGTTAAATAAAAACGGTCGCCATAAGCACCCCCGGTTGCAGGGCCATATTGCAACAGGTATTTATTAATGGTACCAATAATTATTTTTTGTGCATTATTTGGGTCAACACTAATACCACTGTAAGGGTAAGCCGCACCTGCAGGTGTTATATTCGTCCATGCTAAAGTAGTTGTGTTGTATTTCCATACTTCGCCAGTACCACCATTACTTGGGCCTTCTTTATCGGAATAAGTAATGTATAAATTTTTATCGCTTGCTAATACTGCTTTTTGCGGCATTAGTGTTGCAGGTGCACCCGCAACAGCAGTAAAAGTTGTACCGCCATTTGTGCTTACATAAAAATTGGTACCCGTAATAGTGGATACACCTATAAATATTTTTTGTGTAGCGTTCCCTGTTGTGCCAGTGGTGGCATCAAATAAAACAAAACTAATGCCGTTATCATTCGGTGTTACAATAGTTCCCAGAGAAGTATTTTGTACCCAGGTAGCACCGGCATCAGTGCTTTTAAATAATCCATTTCTGCGGGTGCCGCAAAATAAAATATTACCATTATTTGGGTCGACCGCTAATTTTTCTCCATTAGAACGACCGGCTCCATTACCATGTGCTTTAAATTGATTGGTAACATCTATTACTGTAAATGTATTGCCTTTATCAGTCGATTTAAGTATGGCTGTTTTTCCATTATTCCAATAGGATGTGCCGGCAAGCATGTACAATTTATTATTGTCCTGTGGATCTATAGCAAAAGATTCTACACCCTGGTAACCGGTTTCATTTTCGCTGTTCCAGTCTAATAGTGGCAACCATTTACTATTCGGTGCATCCCAACGATAAGCACCGCCTACATCAGTTCTGGCATACATCAGGTTTTGCTGCGTTTTACTAAGGATTAATCCTGTTACAAAACCTCCGCCTCCCATTGCTACGTTATTCCAGTTATAAGTTTGTGCCTGCCCAGTTATCGGAAATACGAAGAAAGTTATAAGGATTATAAATGCATGCGGCCAATTAAAAAAAATAGCTATCTTTTTCATGACTCGAATAATTTTTTAATAACACTAGTAAATTATTTAATTAAAAAAATGGGCCAGGATAATGAGAACATTCCCCGGCCCGTACTGATTGCTTACTATAGAAAAAAGAAATAAAATTTCTTATTCAAAAAATTACCACCCAGGATTTTGTATCATTAAAAGCATTTTCTTTAATTCATCAACTGGTATGGGGAATAAATACATCTCAGGCCGGAAAGAATGTTTTCTATCAGCGAGCACTGTTGTTTCAACTGCATAGGTTAATGTACTGCCACTTCTCGTAATTCTGATGACTGTATTATTGCCATTGTTTACTACTTCGGCAGTTTTTAATCTTCTGATATCATCCCAACGATTATCTGCTTCGAAGGCTAATTCAATATGTCTTTCATTTCGTATAACTGTTCTCATCTCAGCTACAGTCATGTTGGGTTTAAGACCATATAGATTATCTACTCCCGGATCGATACCTGCCCGTTGGCGTAGCTCAATCATTTTTGGATAAGCCAACGCCGTTTGCCCTGTTTCATTAATAGCTTCGGCATAGCTTAATAAAATTTCTGCGTAGCGCAATAATGGCCAACCCCGTTCTGTTAAATTAGGTCTGGTACCATTTCCATAAACTGTTGTGTCGCACATTTTACGGGCATAGTAACCGGTAAAAGTTCCGGCAGGTACGTTATCCTGCCCGGTACCTACTTCGGTTACCACCGGCGTGTAAGTTCCACCACTATTTAACCAGTTAGATTGATTGTAAATAATACTAAATCCAAATCGAGGATCCCGGTTTATGTAGGGATTTTGCGGATTATAGCCTGATGTTGGGTCAGTAATTGCCTTACCACTTTTCATAGGAAAACATTCTACCAGGCTTTGTGTCGGTTGGGTGTGCTTGCCGCCATTTCTGGAAGAAGGCAAATACCTTTCTTCTATATCCCTGTTATTGGGTCTGTTTACAAAAACAATATATTCAGGGTTAATTCTTTTCGTGAACAATTCATAAAACCCAAGTCCTGGTCTTGTATTATTTACATTTAAAGAATAGTAACCACTGTTAATTACTGCATTGGCTGCATCTGCTGCTGCCTGCCAGCGGGCAACATCGTAAACCGGGTAACCAGCTAATGGTTTATTTTCTGCAGTAGCTGCTGCAATTACACCACCATTAAATAAAGGGCTTGCTGCATATAAAAGCAATCTTGCCTTCATACCCATACAATGACCCTTGGTAGCTCTTCCATAATCTCTTTGAAAATCGTAAATAGAAGATTGCGGGGCATTGGGTGCCGGCAGTAAAGCGGCGGCTGCATCGTATTCATTTTTGATGTAATTAACGCATTCTTCGTAAGTATTTCTTTTAAGATTAATATTAATATTTGCAACACCTGTCGTACCATATATCGTATCAGCAATTAAAGGAACACCACCAAAACTTGCTATAAGGTATTGGTAAAAATAAGCTCTCATAAATTTTGCCTCACCAATTATCCTGCTTCGTAGTTCTGCACTTAAAGGAGTACGGGAAATATTTGCCAATAACAAATTAACCCGGCGAATATTTACCCACGGTAAAGACCACACATCGCCATGCTTAAAATCAAAGCCGCTATAATTTCCAAGCCACAACGAAACCGTACGCCGTTGCGGATTTAGTAAGGTATATTCAGCATCGTCGGTTGCCTGCTCTGTGTTACCATTTTCCCATCTTTCCTTTTTAAAATTAAAACCTATCTCTTCATAAAATCGATTAACAAAAGCCATCGTTTGTGCACTATCGACAAAAGGATCGGTAATCGTACCGACAGATTTATCATCTAAAAAGTTTTGCTTCTTACAGGATTGATGTATTGCTGCAAGCAAAACAACAAAGAGCAATAAAAAAATATTTATCTTTTTCATATTAATGAGTATTAAGCATTAGAAAGTTACGTTTATACCTATGTTATATGTACGCTGCGGCGGATAGGCTGTTCTATCGGTACCGGAAGTAACTTCCGGATCAAGGGCATATAACTTAAAGAGCTTAGACCAGGTGAACATATTATTTCCGTTGGCATATATTTTTATGCTTTGGATTTTAAGTTTACCAACTAAATTTTTAGGAAGTGAATACGATACCTGGGCAGTCCGTAATCGTAAATAATCACCTCTTCTGCTCCAGAAAGTTGAGTTATAAACAGACCCATCGCTAATACCACTTCTGTTAACAGTTAAAATGGGAAACTGTGCCTTATTGCCCAATGCAGGTGTCCATGACTGCTGATGAACAGGTTGTAAATTAGCAGAGAAAGGTCTGATAGCTTCTGATATTGCACTTACATTGAAATTAGCAGCTCCCTGAAAAACAATATTGAAGTCGAAATTTTTATACGTAGCTCCTAACTGAAATCCATAATTGGTGTTAGGTAAATTGGGGTTACCGAAAAAGCCCCTGTCGTAGGTATCTATAATGCCATCCGGTTTTCCTCCAGGTCCACCAATATCTTCATATTTTAAATCGCCGGGGCGCACAGTAATACCACGCAACCCTACAATTGGGCTGGCAGCTATATCAGCAGCATCAGCATAAAAACCACCTGACCATTTATATAATAAAGGATTTCCTATCGGACCTCCGGTTGAACGCTGATAAGCAGGTAAAAAAATACTTTCCGGTAATTCATCAGTAAACACTAATTCATTTTTAGCATAGGAATAATTCGCTTTTACTGAAAAGGAAAAGTTTTTTCCAATATTATTTCTGTAGGCAAGTTCCACTTCACCTCCTTTATTTTTTGTTTCCCCTATATTAACTCGGGGAATAGCTTGTCCTACAATCAACGAAATGGTCTGCCTATCGGCGAGAATATCATACCGGTTATTAAAAAAGAGATCAATAGAGCCGGTAAGTTTATTATTAAACAAACCAAAGTCTAAACCAATATCCAATTTTTTTTCTTTTTCCCAGGTGATATTGGTATTTGCCAAACGGCCTTCCTGCAAATTAGTAACAAAATTGGCTCCTACGGAAGTACCAAAATTAGTTGTAACAATTCTGTTATTTGCGGGGTTTTGAAAACTAAATAAATCTGCACCTAAAGTATTGTAAGTATACTGCTGCACAAAAATATATTCACTGGTATTTAACGCATCTGATCCAACAACACCATAAGATCCTCTTAATTTTAAAAGATTAACAAAGGGTATTGCTTTTTTAAAGAATGATTCTTCCGCCACATTCCAGCCAATAGAAACGGCAGGGAAAAAACCAAAGCGTTTATCACCTAAAAATTTATCCGTTCCGTTGTAAGCTCCATTTAATTGAAACAGGTACTTCTGTTTGTAATCATATCCTATCCTGGTAGTTACCCCTTGAAAATTAACAGGAATAAAATTACTGTTGGCATTTTGTGTAGTTTGTAAGCTGCGGCTTGTTCTATTTAATAAAGCCAAACCATATACATGATGATTAGAAAAATTTCTGTCATAATTTAAAGATGCCTGCAGGTTTAAATCCCTGATAGTAGAACCAGCACCATAGCCTGTATTAAACTTACCGGATGTAGTGATATTGTTATCCCTGTTAATATAGGTATTCGTAGTGAGGTTATAAATATAAGCAGGCACTTCAGATCTTGTAACCCCTCTTGTATAGCTATATGTACTGCTGTATGAAGCAAGTCCTTTAATAGACAAACCACTGGTAATGAAATCCAGTTTTTGATTAAATGAAGTCATAAACCTCATATTATCAGTAAAGGCACGGTTATAACCAAATTCATTAAGCCTGCCAATAATATTACCGGCATCATAACCATTTCCCACACCAAAACCGTAGCCATTTAATTGCCACGCATTATAGCCATATGTTCCGTTGGGGTTTTTTATATTATATGCAAAGGGGCTTAATGAGTAAAAACTGCTGTACTCATAAAAAGCATCGTTCTTATCGCCGGTGATACCGCCTTTTCCTTTTCCGGAATATTGTATATTGGGTGTATTGGCAACACCTTTATTACCATAAAAATCAAATTTGATATCTAAATCTTTAGTGGCTTTTATATCTAAATTAGACCGGTAATTGAAACGCTGATTATAATAATTATTATCTACTCCGGTGTTCTGATTAAAATCTTTAAGTATTCCCCCCTGATTAATAAAACCTAAAGACACAAAATATTTCACCCTTTCAGAACCTCCGGTAATATCAAGGTTATTCCTGGTCTGATGACTGTATTTTCTGAATAACTCTTTCTTCCAATCAACATCAGGATGTCCGTATGGATCTTGTCCATTTTGAAATAAATCCAGATCTGTTTGTGTAAAATAAGGAGTAGAACCATCATTTACTCTGGCCGTATTAACTATTTTGGCAGTTTCAAATGAATTTAAATATTTAGGTAAAATAGTTGGCTCCATAGTAGCATATTCTGTACGTAAGGATATTGTAGGTCGACCCACTTTACCACGCCGTGTTGTTACTACTACTACACCATTAGCCCCCCGGATACCGTATACCGCAGTAGTAGAAGCATCTTTTAAAATAGAAATAGATTCTATTTCATTTGCATCCAAAGCCGCAAATTGATTGTATGAAAATTCTAAATCATCTACAATAATCAATGGCTCGTTGAAGCCGGTAAAAGAACTTACGCCACGTATAAAAAAAGCTGCGCCATCAGCACCCGGTCTGCCGGAACGTTGCTGAGAAAAGAAACCCGGTAACCGGCCTGTTAATCCATTTTGCAAACTGGCAGATGGATTTTGCCTTATCTCGTTTCCCGATACCTGGCTTACTGCACCGGTTAATGTAATTTTCTTTTGCTTACTATAACCTACCACTACCACATCCGACATGCTTCTTGGATCAGTAGCCATTTTTATGATAACAGGGGCTCCGGTTACTTTTATTTCCTGCCGTAGAAACCCAATTGAAGTAATAATAATTGTATTACTGGTTCCTTTTAAATTAAGGATAAAGTTTCCATTATTATCTGAAACAGTTCCATTACTGGGCGAATATCCTTTTTCTACAATAACAGCATTTTCCATAGTACCATTATCATCTGAAACAGTACCGCTGACTTGCTTGTTTTGTGCCTGCACCAATCCAATGGAGAAAAGTGCAAGTAAAAAAGTGAATAATATATATTTTCTCATTTTATAGTATTTTAATTTTTAGAATTATCCGGTACTATTTTTTACCAACCCGGGTTTTGTTGCAGATTTGGATTTTTTACTGTCTCATCGTATGGCAAAGGCATATAATACAACTTATCCGTAAAAACAGGTATAGCCACCTGCACCGTACTATAAGTAAAAGTGTTGGGAGCAGTCCGGGTAATATCTATACCATTGATAGGGCTGTTTAAAAAAGCAGGTGCAATTTTCCAGCGGCGTAAATCCCAAAAACGATGCTCCTCAAAAGCAAGCTCAATCCGTCTTTCATTTTGTATTAATGTACGCATAGCCGATTGGGAAATACCGGTTGCTATACCATAGCGGTTATTGCCACCTGCCAGTATGCCGTTGCTTGCTCTTTTACGAACATCAATAATACGTTGTACCGCATCTTCCGTTCTTCCAACTTCGTTTAACGCTTCTGCATAATTCAATAAAATTTCTGCATACCTGAAATAGATAAAGTTGTGACTGGTATTACTAAACTGGCTGCTGTTAGTAAAATCACCTAAGAATTT
>JAYVJU010000130.1:0-6306 GCA_043769035.1 Ferruginibacter sp. | reverse complement strand
AAGAGTAACTGGGCGTGGTTTCTTGCATGGCTGGGCATTGGGTTGATTATTTATTTTTTATACGGGTATAAAAAAAGTAAACTGGCTGTAACAGCTGATAAATAATTGGGTTAAAAAATACTTTAAATACGGAAGCCAAAAGCTTCCGTATTTTTGTGCCCTTAATAAGAGGATAGAGCTATGAAATACGAAATTGGCGATAAGATATTAGTACTGCTTACCAACGAAGAGGGTAAAGTTGTGGACATAATGAATGAAAGAATGGTAATGATAGAAGTAAAAGGCGTACGCTTTCCTGCTTATATGGACCAGATTGATTTTCCTTACTTTAAAATGTTTACCGAAAAGCGGCAGGCAGAAAAGAAAAAGGTGTTTATAGATAATGTGCAAAAAGAAAAGTATAAACCCAAACTAAAAGAAGGCGAGGGGGTACAATTATCTTTTTTACCCGTATTCAGTAAAGATGTTTTTGATGATGATGTGGTGGAGAAATTTAAACTGCACCTGATTAATAAAAACGAAGAAGCTTATACTTTTACTTATAATTTAATGATTGGTGGAGAAAGCCATTTTGAACTAAAGAATAAAGTAGAACCGTTGGGAGATTTTTATTTACACGATGTGGATTTTGAAAAAATAAGCGACAGTCCACGTTTTGATTTTGAATTTTCGCTGGCTGTACCAAATAAAAAGAAAGCCCCTTTTTACGAAGCTTCCTTAAAATTAAAAGGCAGGCAGTTATTTAAAAAAATAGAAGAGATACAAATAAAAAACGAACCCACCTTTGCTTATCCGCTTTTCGAAAACTTTCCCGATAAAGTTTATGAAGAGAAGGTTGATCTGGGTGCTTTGGGAAATGCCGGCTTTCGTATTTACGATGCTGCACGTGGAAGAGAAAATCTGGAATCTGCCAGAACTGTAGTTGACCTTCATATAGAAAAACTTACAGACAGCTGGAAACACTTGAGCAATTTTGATATACTCACCATACAGCTAAATGCATTTGAAAAATATTATGACCTGGCTGTTTCACATATCCAGCCATCTTTAACTATAATACATGGTGTTGGAATAGGAAAACTACGGGATGAAATACATAACCTGCTGAAACTCAAAAGAGAAGTAAAGTCATTTGTTAACCAATACAGCAACCTGTATGGTTATGGCGCTACCGAAATTTATTTTCAATATTAAATATAGCGGTATTAACATAAAATCTTATTTTCGCTATATAAATCTTGTTATTGTAGAATAAGGATTTAGTACCCCTCACTGAAGATTGACTCCCAACGAATAAGGTTCTTGATATGCTTATGCTAAATGCATAAGTAATTAGTCATTAAATTTCATTTATTTTGAAAAGACTTTTACTTTGGTGTTTATTCCTGTCATTCAGTCTTGCTTCCATGGGGCAGGCATTTACCGTATCCACTCTTTTAGAAGCTGCTGCTGTACCAAAACTTAAATTTGACGCTTACATTTCAAAAAAGGGGTTTGCACTAATTGAGTCCTCCTTTTTAGCCGATACAATTGCGAGGGATTTTGAGTACAGGAGCTGGGGAAAAAAGAAGGAAGCAGATTCTCCATTTGTGTTTGTAAAAAGAGCCATAACAACTTTTAGTACAAAAGAAGATTTTTCTTTTAATTATCTCACTACTTCTTTAACCGAGTACCAAAAACTTAAAAGCGAAATAAAAAAAGAAGGATTTTTTTGTAATACAGAAAAAGACTCTTTAACAGCTCAGGCCTTATTTTTCCAAAGCAAAGATGTAACTATAACGTTGCGCTCAAAAGTTATTGATACATTAACTGAATATTCTTTCCTGGTTCGAAAGCAGGCATTGCCTAAACCAAAAGAAATTGTTTTTGCCGAAGACCTTGCAGTGTTTAATTCCCATGAATACCTCAGGTATTATTTTGGAGATAAGAATGTAAAAAAGGATATTTACTATTTATCTGAGCGGCAAATTGGAAAATGTTCAGTTTTATTTTCCAATACTAACAGGCAGGTGGTTTTTTTATGGGCCGATGGTGTAAATGATAATAAGCTTTCGAAAATGTATATTGGCGGGCAATTAATGGCAGAGAGCTCTTTGGAGTATGATAAAAATGTTGCACAGAATATCTGGCAACTTAAAAGTGGTATTCATGCAGGAATGAGTTTGTACTCCCTGCGGCAGTTAAATGATGCCGCATTTAATTTTTATGGCGGAAACTCTTCAACTACAGGATTGGTATTTACAGATAGTACCGGAAAAATTAATTTTAAAAGCGAAAATATTATTTTAGGCTGCATGAATTGTACTGACCCTAAATTTTTACGACAAACTGTAGTAAATTCAGATGAGGCCATTGGCGAAGAAAGAATACTGTTTGTTCATACTATCATTTTCGACCCGGCAAAAAAAGCTTCGGTACAAAACCAACATGCTAAAAATTAGTAGCGGTAGTAAAATCTCTTAATTTTTATCAGGATTATTTTATTTTTGAATCCTGATTTTTTGCGGAACTTTATCTTCAATTATTTGTTATCGCATCACAACTAAATTTTATTACTATGAAATATTTTTCTCTTATCGGGTTAGCAGCAATTTTTTCTACTGCCGGCTGCAATAATAACGAAACAACTGAAAAAGAAACTACTGCTGCAATTGCTGTAATAAAAACCGAAGATGTAAGTTATACATCCGACAGTGCTAAGCTTATAGGATTTATTGCCTATGATTCAGCGATAAACAAAAAGCTTCCTGTAGTATTAATTGTACACGAGTGGTGGGGCCTTAACGATTATGTAAAAAGCCGTGCAAAACAACTTGCCAGCCTCGGCTACCTGGCAATGGCAGTTGATATGTATGGAGATGGCAAAGCAGGGAATAATCCTGAAGAGGCAGGCAAACTGGCAATGCCATTTTATCAAAATCCTGCATTTGCAAAAAGCCGTTTTGATGCTGCACTAGCTAAAGTAAAAGCATATAGCCAGGCTGATACTACCCAAATTGCAGCTATAGGGTATTGCTTTGGAGGTTCAATGGTTTTAAATATGGCAAAACTTGGCGAAGGATTAAATGGCGTAGTTAGTTTTCATGGCAATCTGGCTGGTGTTCCGGCTGATAAGAGCTTGCTAAAATCTAAAGTACTGGTTTGTCATGGTGCAGATGATCAATTTGTAAAACCTGAAGAGGTTGCCACTTTTAAAAAACAAATGGATTCGATAGGTGCTGATTATACATTTAAACAATATACGGGGGCAACACATGCATTCTCTAATCCTGCTGCAACGGAATGGGGTTTAAAGTTTAAAATACCTATCGCTTATAATGCTGCTGCTGATTCAGCTTCGTGGCAGGATATGAAAGATTTTTTTGGAAAAATATTTAAATAGTGCTTTTAATACAACAAAAAAAAGGTGCAACTTTTGGTTGCACCTTTTTTTTATTGTTCTTCTTCAATCAACTGTTGAAAATTATTTTCATTGTCCAGTATCCATACGGGGAGTTGCTGTTGTTGTATTTTCCAACCGCTGTCCAGCTTCTGCATTTCAAAAATTATACGGTTACCTCTATCATCGGCAACATTAATAGAGCACACATGTTTTTGCAATACATCGCCATGTTTTCTAAAATTAAATTCTCTCAGGCGGCCATCTACTTTAATAAGCTTGCTGAACTGGATGTTCTTATAAAACTGGAGCTTCATGTAATAAGATTTAGGTGTTAGGTATTTATCAGGTAGCAATTTAAGTGCCATTTATCCATATTAAATCACCTGGTTGCTAAATGTGAAAAAAAAATAACAACTAATTTGGAAATTCAAAAAGGGACTAAAAATTTTACCTGGAAAAAGGCAGGGATTGGCATGTTATACCTGGTTTCAAGCAAATCAGTAAAATAAAAAAGCATCAAGCCGTTTTTACACTCCATTTTACCGGAACTGTAACTTACTAACCCGATGCTTTTACTTGAGTAACTGTTTACTTTATGTATTGGCTTCTCAATTATAATATGAAGGTAAGATCAGAATGATAGCATTTCCAAATTTTCAGTCTCAACTTTTTGCACGGTTTTTGCACTTTTTAATGCACATTTGATTGCGGAAAAACAACGCTGTTAAAAAAAAGAGAAAGCATGGCTGTAACATCAAAAAATAATGTTTAAACATTGTATATTTGCAATAGCTTAATTTTTGTGTTATGAATATGATGGCATCAAATCGGAAAATGAATCCGTGGATAAAGAGACTGTTGATTGGAGGGCTGTTGCTATTGCTTGCCGGTGGCGGGGCAGTTTGGTATATATTCAACGAAAAATTTACTGATACCAGCGAACGTAAAGCCGCATTTACTGTAAATGCAATCGACCTGATTCATGAATTTCAGCAAAGTGACAGTTTGGCTAATAAAAAATATGCAGAAAAGATAATTACAGTAAATGGCAGGATATCGGAGCTTGAAGCCGCAGATACCACTATTAATGTTAAAATGATAGATACCTTAACTGATGCTTATATCATTTTTGCGTTTCAGCAACAGCATTTAAAAGAAGCAAAACAGCTTAAAGAAGGTGATAGTGTTTCCATTAAAGGGTCATGCAGCGGAGGTGCTTACAGCGAAATACTGGAAACTGAATTTATTACCTTCAAACGCTGTGCAGTAAACAAATAAATCTTAAATAAAACAAATAAAAATCACACACAAATGAAAAAATCGATCATTCTTTTTGCCCTGGTAGGTTTAGTAACTGTTTCTTTTGCACAAAAGAAAAAAACAACCACTTCTGCAACTATTAATTTTGATGCCACAACAAGTAAAGATGCTTTGCCAAAAGCAGAAAACAAAACAGTTGTTGCTGCGCTTAATACAAAAACCGGCGATGTAGCTTTTGAGGCAATAATAAAAAACTTCTCTTTTACTAACCCGAAAATACAGGAACATTTTAATGGGGCAAGCTGGATGGATTCTGACAAATTTCCTAAAGCAACTTTTAAAGGTAAAATCACAAACCTTGCTGCTGTAAATTTTAAAACAGATGGCACTTACAGCGCAACTGTAACAGGTAATCTTATTATGCATGGCGTAACAAAGCCGGTTACAACAACAGCAACTGTTGTTGTTAAAGGCAAAGCTGTTACCACTACTTCCAACTTTACGGTAGCACTTGCAGATTATGGCGTAAATGGCCCGGCAATTGGTGCTGGAAAAGTGGCTACGGAACCTAAAATATCAGTTGTAGCAGAATTTAAATAAGTATGAGTTAAATATAGTATCCCGTAAATGAAACGCAGGTTTTATTTACGGGATTTCTTTTTTTAACCCTACACCTCTAAACTTCCAAACCCAAAACTTCTTACTTTTGCAGCATGACAATAGAACAAATAAAGGCTCTGAGAGATCGCACAACGGTTTTGAAGAGATTTCTTTGATGTAGAGAACAGGGAAGCTAAAACAGCAAACGATAAACAACTCTCTCTTTCGCCGGGCTTTTGGGATGATAACGCCAGGGCTACATCCATTCTCAAAGAAACTAAGGTAAACGAATACTGGATCAATCTTTTTTATGCAGTAAATACTGCTGTGGAAGATTTTGCCGTACTCTTCGAATTCTGGAAGGCAGGCGATACTACTGAAGAAGAAGTGAAAGCCGCTTATGACGATGCCGTAAATAAAATTGAAGAGGCCGAATTTAAAAGCACACTTAACGAACCCGAAGATGAACTACCAGCTATGCTGCAGATAAATAGTGGCGCTGGTGGAACGGAAAGCCAGGACTGGGCAGAAATGCTGGCCCGTATGTTTAGAATGTATGGTGAAAAGCAGGGCTGGACAGTTACTGAAATGGACTGGCAATGGGGCGATGGCGCTGGTATTAAAACCTGTACCTATAAATTTGAAGGGGCATTTGCATATGGATTTCTAAAATCAGAAAGTGGGGTGCATCGCCTGGTGCGTATTTCTCCTTTTGATAGCAATGCCAGGCGGCACACATCTTTTGTGTCGGTAAATGTGTATCCTTTGGTGGATGATACCATCAACATTGAAATTAATCCTGCCGATGTAAAAATGGAAACCAGCCGAAGTGGTGGTGCAGGTGGACAAAACGTAAATAAAGTAGAAACCAAAGTGCAGTTAACGCATATTCCTACAGGCATTGTGGTGGTTTGCCAGCAGGATAGAAGCCAGCTTGGCAACCGTGAACTGGCCATGCAAATGCTGAAAAGCCGTTTGTACGAAATTGAATTGCAAAGACGCAACGAAATAAAAGATGCCGCCAACAGCAAAAAGAAAAAGATAGAATGGGGCAGCCAAATACG
>JAYVJU010000129.1:0-13997 GCA_043769035.1 Ferruginibacter sp. | reverse complement strand
AGGTGGCTGTTTACCCGGCCCACCACCCGTTACTGGCGGTACTATAATGAGCTATTGTTACCAATCGCCTTATGGGGTAAATTTTTTAAATGGCTTTGGTCCCTTGCCATCAGCACTTATAAGAGATCAGATAGAAAGAATACCCTGTATAAGCTCATGTGAGGATACTGTTTGCTCTAATGCAAAATTAAGAGGTGTTGATGTTACTATTAATACAACCTTACTTAAACTAAAATGGATAAAGGAAGCACCAAAGTACAGGATAGGTGTAAAGCCTAATACTACGCAGCAATGGCAATACTATGAGGTTGTAAATGCAGATAGCTTCGTACTAACTAAAACTTCTTGCGAAGCTTTATACGAATTTTCTATAACGCCTTTTTGTGCGTCACTAAATAAATACGGCATTAGTTATTTTTCTACATTGGGAGATGCAAAAGCGATACAGCTAAAAATTAAAATAGCTTTCTTTAATGGTTCATCGGTTTCTTTATGCGCTGGCGATTCGGTTTTACTCTCTGCTAGTCCCGATTCAAATTATGTGTATCGCTGGTATGTTAACGGGGTATTACAAACCCAGTTTACAACAGATAGTATTTTTGCAAAAAAAGCAGGTAAATACAATGCCATAACAACTGTAAATGGCTGCGATTATTATTCAGATACATTTACCATATTCAGAGTAGCGCAAAATCCCCGAATTACTGTAAACGCTAGCGGCTTAAATGCAAATTTTATAAGGAGTTCCTTATGCACAAAAAACGTGCTGTGGGATTTTGGCGATGGTTTGCAAAGCAATCTTGACCAGGTTACACATGCTTATGCTTCTACGGGCATCTACATAATAACGTTAAAAGTTTGGGATGCCGAAGGAAATATGGAGCAGGTACAAAAGCCATTGCATATTTTTAATGAGTATATTGATAGTTTGAATGGAGGGTCAAATTACGGGCAACCTTTTTCAGTAAATTTTAGCCCTTTTGCATGCCGCAGCACAGCTTTGTTTACAGAAGATAGTTTAAATAAAATCAATACGGTTCTTGCAGTACCCAGCCTTCGCTATACCTCAAGCAATGGAAATGCATTATTTGGTACGCCAAAAACAGGTACTATTGAGTTTAAATTATTTCCACAGCGGGGGCTCATACGTCTCTATGGTAATTATACAAATGTTAAAGTAAGTGACACAGGGTATGTATTAAATATATCGACGTCTGTCGGCACAGAAAGAAATGCTTTCTTTTTATTTTTTAGCAAATGGGGAGGGATACAGGTAGCGGTAGATTCAATTGTATTGGGCAGTATTGCAAATGGTGTTGCAGGTCCGCTAAAATTAAATGAATGGAATAATATTGGTATTAGTTATGGCGATAAGGGTATTCAGGTAATGTTGAATGGACAAATTTTTGCATCCGACCCTCACGTAATTGATTCTGCACATGCAGTATTATTGGGCAGGTTTAATTTTGGTGCCTATGTAGGAAGAATTGGGTATGGCGCAACACCATTATATTTTAAAGGATTTGAAGGAGCATTAGACCTAGTTCGTTTTTCTCATCGGCAAAAAGATTTTACCTTTTCTTCGGCTATAGCATGGCAGGGGAAAGATACAGTTGTTGTTAACAAGCAAATTTGCTTTGGCAGCAGTTATGAAGGCCATAATAAAACAGAAACTTATTTTAAAAAGAATATTACAGCAGATGGGTGTGATAGTATTACAGCTATTAATTTAAAAGTTAATGATGATATTATTGTATCAGACAGTATTGTGCATCCTGTTGATGCTACCCCAGGAAAGATTATAGTTAAAAATGTTACAGGCGGAGCAGGAAAATATAAATTTATCTGGAGTACAGGCGATACTACAAAAAATTTAAACAATGTATCAGAAGGTAATTATATTTTGAAAGTAAAAGACAGTATTGGCTGTGAGAAAAATTTTAACTACAACTTGTACCAGTTAAAAAGTAATCATGATTATATCGTTTTATTACCCAACCCTGCAATAGAAAATAAAAAAATTACAGTTAGAATTGGAACTATAAAAAATAAAAAGTATGATTGCATTGTATATGATATTGCCGGAAGAAAACAGTGGGAACAAACGATACAAACAAATATTGGCGTTATTGATGTTACTTTAAATAAACAGTTGCATAAAGGGGTTTATGTATTGCATTTAATAAATAACAAAGAAAAAAGAAGTATAAAGTTTATTGTTAATTAACCGGGCAGGTAAAATCTTTTAAGGCCGAATAATTATTTTCTGGTCATACATAATTCCACCAGCACACCATTGGTGCTTTTGGGGTGTAAAAAACAAACCAGCTTATTGTCGGCGCCTTCTTTTGGCGTTTCATTCAGCAATAAAAATCCTTCGTTTTTTAACCGTTCCATTTCGGTATAAATATCTGCCACTTCAAAAGCAATATGGTGCAGTCCTTCCCCTTTTTTTTCAATGAATTTGGCAATTACCCCATTAGGGTTGGTACTTTCCAAAAGTTCAATTTTGGTTTCGCCTTTTTTAAAAAAAGCAGTATTCACGCTTTCACTTTCTACCTGTTCGGTTTTATAACACTGACTATTTAGCAGCTTTTCAAACAACGGAATAGAAATTGCCAGATCTTTTACAGCAATACCAATATGTTCAGTTTTTAGCATAAAAAATGATCGTTTATCTCCAGTGATTTACGAAATACGTAAAATGAATGTTACTATAAAATGAGATAGCTAAAATAGAACCTTTTGCAGTAAATTTGCGTTATTAGACAGAACAAAATATTATGCTGAAATTACCTATATACTTAGACAATAATGCTACAACACCTATGGACCCCAGGGTTTTGGAAGCTATGACACCTTATTTTATGCAGCATTTTGGAAATGCTGCCAGCCGTAACCACCCTTTTGGCTGGGAGGCTGAAGAAGCTGTGGACTATGCCCGTGAGCAGGTGGCTAAATTAATTGGCGCCGATCCTAAAGAGATCATTTTTACCAGTGGTGCTACCGAAGGTGATAACCTTGGTATAAAAGGTGTGTATGAAATGTATGCCAGCAAAGGCAATCACATTATTACAGCTACTACCGAACATAAGGCGGTTTTAGATACCTGTAAACACATAGAAAAAACAGGTGGCGAAGTAACTTATCTGCAGGTTAAACCAGATGGTTTAATTGACTTGAAGGAACTGGAAGCAGCTATAAAACCAACCACTATTTTAATTGCCATTATGTATGCCAATAACGAAATTGGTACTGTAATGCCCATAAAAGAGATCAGTGCAATTGCCCGTAAACATGGGGTATTGGTTTTTACGGATGGTACACAGGCTGTAGGTAAAATTCCTGTTGATGTAAATAAAGATGGTATTGACCTGATGGCTTTTACTGCACATAAAATGTATGGGCCAAAAGGTGTGGGAGCATTATATGTACGTCGTAAAAACCCAAGAGTAAAAGTTACTGCTCAAATGGATGGTGGTGGCCACGAGAGAGGCATGAGAAGCGGAACCTTAAATGTACCCGGCATTGTAGGCTTTGGTAAAGCCTGCGAAATATGTATGCTGGATATGGAAGCAGACAGCAAACGCATTATTAAAATGAGAGATCATTTAGAAACAGAATTAATGAAACTGGAAGAGGCTTATATTAATGGCAGTATCGAATACCGCCTGCCACATGTAACCAATATTAGTTTTAAACATGTAGAAGGAGAAGGGTTGCTGATGGGCTTCAACAAAAACATAGCCTTAAGCAGCGGAAGTGCCTGCACTTCTGCCTCATTAGAACCATCGTATGTGTTAAAAGCATTGGGACTGGGCGATGATTTGGCACACAGTTCGCTGCGTTTTGGATTAAGCAGATTTACTACAGATGAAGAAGTAGATTATACTATTAAAGCAATAAGCGAAACTGTTTTAAAGTTAAGAGAAATGAGCCCGCTGTGGGAAATGTATAAAGAAGGTATTGATTTAAGTACAATTGAGTGGGCACACCACTAAAGTGTACGATGTGTGAGGTACGATGTACGATATGCTTCACTCATCTCAGATAAATTTACTGTCGTACATCAAACATCTAAAATCTAACATAAAATGGCATACTCAGAAAAAGTAATCGACCACTACCAAAACCCAAAAAATGTTGGTACGCTGGATAAAGCAAGTAAAAGTGTAGGTACCGGTTTAGTAGGTGCACCGGAATGTGGAGACGTTATGCGTTTGCAAATTGAAGTAGATGATGCTACCGGCATGATCACCGATGCTAAATTTAAAACTTTTGGTTGCGGATCTGCTATTGCATCTTCTTCGTTGGCTACAGAATGGCTTAAAGGCAAATCTGTTGACGAAGCTTTAAAAATCGATAATATGGATATCGTGGAAGAACTAAATCTTCCCCCGGTAAAAATTCACTGTTCGGTTTTGGCTGAAGATGCCATTAAAGCGGCCATCAACGACTATCGTGTTAAAAACGGTATGGACGCTATTAAGTTTGAAGAAAGTGTTGTTCATTAAAAGCCCCTCCGCCCCTAAAGGGGAACCATGGAGGAGATTTAAGCGAACAAGAAAATTGAATACTTCATTTTTTTTACTACTTCAAATTTAAAACGAGAAACAAATAAATTATTAAGTAACAATCTAAGTTCCCCTTTAGGGGACAGGGGCAAAATGGTAGCAACAGAAAACAGCATATTTGTAAGCGATAAGGCAAAAGCTAAAGTAATTAACCTGATGACAGATGCAGGTGTTGCCGATGACAGTTCTTACTTTTTAAGAGTAGGTGTTGTTGGTGGAGGATGCAGTGGCCTCAGCTACAAAATGGATTTTGACAACGAGGTAAAACCAATGGACCAGGTTTTTGAAGACAAGGGAGTAAAAATTGTTTGCGACCTTAAAAGCTTTTTATACCTGGTAAATACAGAGCTGGATTTTAGTGATGGCCTAAATGGTAAGGGCTTTTTCTTTAATAACCCTAATGCCAGCCGTAGTTGTGGTTGTGGCGAAAGTTTTGCAGTATAAAATATAATCCATCTTTAAAATAATTAAGCCCTCCATTTTGGAGGGCTTTTGCTTTTAATGGGTTGTATTATTTATTCCTTAACTGGCGGAACCGGGGCTTTAGGAGGTTTGGGCGGCATTGGAGGGGCAGGTGGCGGAGGCGGTGGTAACTGCCCGTATTTGTTTTCAAAATATTCCGGCTTGGCATTCCATACGCTCATTCTTATTTTTTGAGTAACGCCTTTTTTTCTTAGTAAAATAATCGGTTCCTCATTTGTGTGCAGTACTGTAATAGTATAGCCTTTATTATTTATAATTACAGGTGGGGTGAATTTTACGCCTTTTGGTGGCAGTGGCGGAGCTGGGGGTGGTGGTGATGGTGGTGGAGCAGGTATGTCTTTTATTTCCATTGGAGGTGGCGGGGGCGGTACACCTGCTTTTTTGCCGGTTTGTGCCATACCATCGCCAGCAAGCATACCAACGGCCAGTAAAATAATCAGTTTTTTCATAAAAAGTTTTTTGCTTAGATGCAGGGAAGATTTTATTCCATAAAAAAGCCCCGCTTGGTAGCAGGGCTTTTCAGCAGTTGGTTTTGGGTAAACAACCTTTTAAATCTTTAAGCGATTGTTTGCAGGCAGAATACTAAAAAAAACTTAACCCAGCTTAAAGATTCAGGAATTAATACCCGCTGTCAGTTGTTAAACAGCATATCCAAAAGCAAAGACAAAGACTTTTTATAAAGTGCTGCTTAATCAGGTAAAATTTATTTTGACTTTTTTAACAAACCGGGGTAAAAGCCTGGGTTGGCATCGGTGTAAAATATAATATACCCTATTTTATACCTGTAAATTAAGCGGTTAAATAGTAAATTGCAGCAATTTTAAAACTACATGTGGAGTATTTGTAAAAAGGAATTACAGCAATTTTTCAGCAATCTTACAGGTTATATTGCCATTATTTTATTTCTGTTGGTTAACGGGCTGTTTTTATTTGTACTTAAAGACAGTAATATTTTCGACTTTGGCTATGCCACGCTTGACAAGTTTTTTGAGCTGGCTCCATGGATACTGCTCTTCCTGGTGCCGGCAATAACTATGCGTTTACTTGCCGACGAATTTAAAGGTGGCACTTTCGAAATTTTACAAACCAGGCCACTTACCAAGTGGCAGATAGTGCTGGGTAAATATTTTTCCATACTTATAGTGCTGGTTTTTGTAATTCTGCCCACCTTCATCTACGTTTTTACCATTAAAAAATTAAGTGTACTGGGAGGGATAGACAGTGGCGGTATAACTGGTAGCTATATTGGCCTGTTTTTTTTAGCTGCTGCTTTTGCAGCCATTGGGTTGTGCTGCAGCGGTTTTACCAATAATGCTGTTGTAGCTTTTTTAGTAAGTGCTTTTGCCTGCCTTATTTTATTTTTTGGTTTTAGCGCTTTAAGTAAATTATCTTTTTTTACAAATGGGTTAGATTATTATGTAGAAATGCTGGGGATTGATCTTCATTACAGGAGCATCAGCCGTGGGGTATTGGATAGCAGGGATGTGATTTATTTTTGCAGCCTTATCTTTTTATTTTTATTAATTACTGTTAAAAACCTGCATAAAAAATAATTTTTAATAAAACATAATCGTCCCCCTTTAGGGGCTAGGGGCAAAAAATAAATGCGTGTGGTAAATAAAATATGGACAAGTAAACTCTGGTTACCGATAGTAATTGCAGCTTTGGTTTTAATTAACTGGCTGGCTTCACTGTATCATACAAGGCTTGATTTTACAGATGAAAAACGCTTTACCTTATCAAAACCAACAAAGAAGATTTTAAAAAATCTTGATGATGCAGTACAGATTGATATTTTTTTAAAAGGAGAATTTCCCAGCGGATTTAAAAAGTTAGCCAACAGCACCGCCGAAACATTAAATGAATTTAAAGAGGTATCCGGTAATAAATTGCAATACAATTTTGTTAGCCCCGACGATGAGATGGAAGGTACTGCGGTAAAGTGGGGCGATACATTAAGTGCATTGGGTTTATATCCCATCAATTTAAAATCGCAGTTAAAAGCAGGAGAGCAACAGCAATTGGTTTTTCCTGTTGCGCTGGTTCATTATAAAGATGGTGTGTTACCTGTAATATTATTTGAACAAAAAGGAATCGTAGTTAAAAAAAGTTTTCAAGAAGCATCAACTGATTTAAATAGTTCAGAAGCTTTAATGGAATTTAAGTTTGCAGATGCTATTAATAAGTTATCTCAAACAGAAAAACCAATGATTGCTTACTCTTCCGGTAATGGCGAACCACAGGATGTAAGAAGTTACGACTTGGCGGAAAATATTTTAAAGCCCGATTATAATCTAAAACAATTCAATTTAAAAGTAAATGCACTGATACCCGACACTTTTAAATTGCTGATGATCGTAAAGCCAACACAACCTTTTACCGACGAAGAAAAATTAAAGATCGATCAGTTTGTAATGCGTGGCGGAAAATTATTACTGTTTCAAGATAAGCTGGAAGCAGAGCTGGACAGCCTAAAAAGTATGAGCAACCAGGTTGTAGCTTTCGACAGAAATCTTGGACTCGATGATTTGTTATTTAAATATGGAGCAAGAATAAATCCAGATTTGGTAATGGATCTGCAATGCGATTTTTTACCCTTCGTGGTAAATGGTAGCGAGCAAATGGAATATCTGCACTGGAATTATTTCCCTTTGTTCGATTCAAAGTCAAACCATCTGATCAATAAAAACCTGGGTCTTGTTGCCGGTAAATTTGTCAACTCCATCGATACGGTAGAAGCAGAGGGTATAAAGAAAACAGTGCTACTCAGCTCATCCCCTAACTCCAGAACTATTGCCACACCTGCACTCATCAGTGGTAAAGAAAATATAAATGCAGCAGAAGATGAAAAGTATAAAAAATCAAATATCCCTGTTGCTGTTTTACTGGAAGGCAAATTTCAATCGCTTTATTCCAACAGGGTTTCCCAGGCAATGAAAGATTCATTGGAAAAATACGGGGCATTTTTTCAGCAACAGGCATTAACTGATAATAAAATTATTGTAGTGGCCGATGGGGACATTGTATTGAATGCAGTACAAAAAAATGAGCCCTTACCAATGGGAGTGAATCCATATACTTATGGTTCGCAATACCAATACGAGTTTGCCAATAAATATTTTTTACAAAACTGTCTTGATTACTTAATTAATCCGTCGGGCCTGGCAGAAGCGAAAGCAAAAGATTATACCTTGCGTTTACTGGATACCAAAAAAATAACTGAACAAAAAACCACCTGGCAGTTAATAAATATTGCCGTGCCCGTTTTACTGGTATTTTTATTTGCAGTTATTTACCAGTGGAGGCGTAAAAGAAAGTACACAAAATAAAAAAATGGATAAAACTCAGTTAATATATATTGTTTTTAGTGCTGTTATAATCATTGCATTGATTTTTGACCTTGGATTGCTGAGTAAAAAAAACCAGGTCATCAGTTTAAAAACAGCTTTGCTGCAAACTGCATTTTGGGTGTTGCTTTCCTTTGCCTTTTGCGCTTTTATCTGGTACGAAAATGAAGGGGGCAATGGAAAGGAAGATGCTATCGCTTATATTTCAGCGTATCTTTTAGAGTGGTCACTTTCAATAGATAATATCTTTGTGTTCATCATTATTTTTTCTTTTTTTAAGGTAAAAGAAAACTCGTATTCAAGAGTATTGTTGCTCGGTATTTTGATGGCTATAGTTTTCCGGATTATATTTATTGCTGTAGGCAGTGCAGTTGTTGCAAAATATGGCTGGGTTATGTACCTGTTCGGGGCGTTTTTAGCCTATACCGGAATAAAAATGTTCAGCAGCAGTGAAGAAGCAGAATTTAATCCGCAGGAAAACTGGGCCTTTAAGTTTATGCGTAAGTTTATGCGTACTACCGATGAAGAACCAAACGGCCGTTTTATAATTACAAAACATAATAAAGCCTATTTTACCAAATTATCGATGGTGGTAATAATGCTGGGATTAATTGATATTGTATTTGCGTTAGACTCTATCCCTGCGGTATTTTCCATTATCCCCGATCCCAATAAAAAATTATTAATTTACTCGTCAAATATTTTTGCAGTGCTGGGTTTACGCAGTTTGTTTTTTTTACTGCGTGGTGCTGCAAGTAAATTTGATTTTCTGCAACAGGGTATTGCAATTGTATTGATTTTTATAGGCATAAAAATGTTGCTGCCTTTACTGCAATACACAGGGGTCGATGGTCATTATCTGCACATTCCTGTTTGGGTTTCGCTGCTGGTGATAGTATGCTGCATATCAGGTTCTATTTTTTATTCTATTTATCACAAACGAAAAGGCGTGCCAAAAGATATCATTGAGTAATAAATAATTTCATACGAAATATTCAGATGTACACCATTGCTGAAATAGTAACAATAACAGGCGGCCGGTTTTTAGTAAATAAAAACGAAGCAGCAGCTATTGAGCATTTGTTGATTGACAGCCGTAAATTATTATTTCCCTCTACTACATTATTTTTTGCCATAGCCGGCCCACGCCGCCAGGGCAATGCTTTTATAAAAGACCTGTATAATAAAGGCGTTAGAAATTTTATTGTAGATGCGTCTTTTAAATTTGAAGTACAGGATTATGCGGATGCCAATGTTATTACAGTAGCAGCTGTGCTGGATGCGTTGCAAAAAGTAACGGCTCACCACAGGGCACAGTTTAATACCATGCCTGACGGCAGGCAGGTTCCTGTTATTGGTATAACAGGCAGTAACGGAAAAACAATTGTAAAAGAATGGCTGTACCAGTTACTACACAACAATTATACTATTGTAAGAAGCCCTAAAAGTTATAACTCTCAAATAGGTGTGCCGCTTAGTGTGTGGCAAATGAAGGCAACGCATTCACTCGGTATTTTTGAAGCCGGTATTTCCATGCCAGGAGAAATGGAAAGACTGCAAAAAATAATTCAGCCCACCATTGGTGTAATTACAAATATAGGTCAGGCTCATAGCGAGGGTTTTGAAAGTATTACGCAAAAAGTACAGGAAAAAATAAATCTTTTTTGCAATGCTGCTGCCGTTATTTATTGTAAAGACGAAACTATTATTGATGAGGCGATATTATCATTGCAACAGAAGGGTAATGCTTTTTTATTCAGCTGGGGACAAAATGAAACTGCCACACTTTGTATAACTACAATACAGGTGCAGGCTTTTAATACAGTTATTAAAGCGGTATTTAACGAAAAGAAGATCAGCATTTCAATACCTTTTACCAATGATGCCGCTATAAAAAATGGGATCACCTGCTGGTGCGTTTTACTGCATCTTGCTATTGCCGATGAAATAATTTCGGAACGCATGCTGCAGTTAAAACCTGTGGAAATGCGGCTTGAACTGAAGGAAGGCATCAACAATTGTTCTGTTATTAATGATAGTTACAGTGCAGATATTACTTCACTGTCGATAGCGCTGGATTTTTTGCAACAGCAGCAACAGCATCCAAAACGTACAGTTATCATCAGCGATATTTTACAAAGCGGAAAAAATAATCAGCAATTATATACTGAAGTGGCAGACATACTGCAGCAAAAAAATATTAACCGTTTCATAGGCGTTGGTTCAGAGATTTCAAAATACCAGGATTGCTTTATATCGATACCGGATAAAATATTTTTTAAAGACACTGTAGAATTCATCAAACAATTTTCGACACTGCATTTTTATAACGAAACAATTTTATTAAAAGGTGCCAGGGTTTTTGAATTTGAACAGATAAGCCATTTGCTGGAGCAAAAAAGCCATCAAACGGTTTTAGAAATAAATTTAAATGCCATAACCCAGAATTTAAAAGCTTACCAGCAACAATTGAACCCGGGTGTTAAAATGATGGCAATGGTAAAAGCGTTCAGTTATGGCAGCGGCAGTTTTGAAATAGCTAACCTGCTGCAGTTTCATAAAGTAGATTATTTGGCAGTTGCTTATGCCGATGAAGGTATTGAATTGCGTAAAGCCGGTATTACTTTACCTGTAATGGTAATGAATGCAGAGGAAGCTACGTTTGATATGCTGGTACAATACAACCTGGAGCCTGAGCTATATGCATTCGGAATTTTAAATGCATTTGAAAATTATTTACAACAATCGGCCATTACAAATTATCCCGTGCATATTAAGTTAGATACCGGCATGCACCGCCTGGGTTTTGTTACAACAGAAACAGAAGAGTTATGCAGTCGCTTAAAAAATTCGGGGCAATTTAAAATTCAATCGGTGTTTTCGCATTTAGCTGCAAGCGATAATCCCGTGCATGACGATTTTACCAAACAGCAATCAGCAGCATTTTTAAAAGCATGTAAAGTGCTTGAAAAAAATATCCCTTATCCGTTTATAAAACATATTGCCAATACATCAGCAATTTACCGTCATAAAAATTTGCAGTTAGATATGGTTCGGCTGGGTATTGGTTTATATGGTGTAGATGGAAATGAAGCCATGCAGTCGCAGTTAAAAAATGTGAGTACTTTAAAAACCACCATCTCACAAATAAAAAAAATAAATGAAGGCGAAAGCATTGGTTACAGCCGAAAAGGCATTGCCGAAAAAGACAGTAGTATTGCCACCGTACGCATTGGCTATGCAGATGGTTACCCCCGCAACCTGAGTAATGGTATTGGAAAAATGTGGATTAAAGGAAAACTGGTTCCTGTAATTGGTAATGTATGTATGGACATGACGATGCTTGATATTACCGGTGTAGATGCAGCAGAAGGTGATGATGTGATTGTGTTTGGCGAGCAGTTGCCAGTAACCGACCTGGCAGACTGGGCCAATACCATTGCATACGAAATTTTAACCGGCATATCTCAAAGGGTAAAACGGGTTTATTTTGAGGAATAAGGAATAGAAAATTGTTAAATTCCAGCATATAATATTCTTTTCATTAACTGTCATCTGTCAACTAACATCCAACATCTATCACCCTTTTCGTCTTATATTTGCGCCTTATTATGAAAGCAAAACATGTAGCATTTATTATTGCACTGGTTGTAATAGCCGACCAGGCGCTTAAGCTGTATATCAAAACACATTACGCTTTAAATGAGTCTCACAATATTTTAGGTGACAAATTTCAATTATATTTTGTTGAAAACCCGGGTATGGCTTATGGCTGGAAGTTTGGCGGTAACTGGGGTAAGCTGGCCCTTACCATATTCCGTTTTGCTGCGGTAATATTCGGTACCTGGTACATGGGCAATATCATCAAACAAAAACAGCATAAGGGCTTTATTGTTTGTGCAGCATTAATTTATGCCGGTGCACTGGGTAATTTAATCGACTCCGCATTTTATGGATTAATTTTTGATAAGGGAATGACTATAGATCCGCTTACGAAAGAGTATGGAGGTTACAGTGGGCTGGCCGTATTTGCAAAGCATGGATACGCTTCTTTTTTACACGGCAATGTGGTAGATATGCTGTACTTCCCGGTTATTGAAGGCCATTTTCCAAAATGGTTTCCTTTTTGGGGCGGAGAAGATTTTCTGTTTTTCAGGCCTATATTCAATTTGGCCGATGCTGCCATATCAACAGGGGTAATTACAATTTTAGTTTTTCAAAAGCGGTTTTTTAAGCAGCGTAAAGAGGATGAATCTAATCATACGGTGGAAACAAAAGCATTGGTGAACGACGAATCGCAGGTTTCATAAAAAACCTATCTTTATAATTATACAAAAATTTATACCGGGTTATGAAAATTTTTAAGTCAGCCATTCTTATTACGATAACCATTCTGGCTTTTTTTTCCTGTCAAAAAGAGATTAATTTCGATAATAACGGCGTGTCAGTCGGGCTGTTAAAAAAAGATGTTACCGGAGATTGTTTACCTGTAGTTGTTAATGGTGATTTTAAAAAAGATTCAGTTTTAACGAATGCCAATTATGTTGATGTGCAGGTTACAGTATCCTCTCCCGGAACATTTGATATAAGATCTGACACTGTTAACGGCTATGCTTTTAGTAAGGCCGGTAGTGTGGTTTTTGGTATTAATACCATCCGCCTTTATGCAAGCGGTAAAGCCATTGCACCGGGCACTAATACATTTACCATTAAATACGGTACCAGTATCTGTAGTTTTGATGTTACAGTTACCGGGTCGGCCGGTACTTCGGAATATACAATTGACGGGGCTCCGCTTGTATGCACCGGTGTAACAGCCGCAGGCACCTACACTGCAGGTAAGCCGCTCGACTTTACCAATACACTTACCATCAGGGTAAATGTTACCAAATTAGGTACTTATGGTTTTGGTGCAGCAAGTAGCAACGGTTTTGGTTTTGCTGCCAACGGAACATTCAGCACACTTGGTTTGCAAAATGTAACCTTAAACGGAATTGGAACTCCTTTAACAGCAGGCCCATCAGCAATTACAATAAGCAATTTTACAAGCACCTGTACCTATATTATTCCTGTATTGGCAGGCAGCGGTGGAGGCGGAGGCACTTCAAATTATTTCCAGTTTAATGATGGGGTCAATTTAATTGCGGCAGATACCGGTACAGTTGTGGCACTATCAATTTCTGCTGGAGGAGTTGTGGCATTAAGTGTAAATGCATTTTCTGTAACCGGCGATTCTGCTTTCTCAATTGCGGTAGCAACTACAGGTAATACACAAACAGGGGTTAATTATAGTACTTCTGTTATATCTCCAACGACGATGTTTAATGTGCTTTCTACAATCAATGGGCAAGTGTACCAGGCAGACTTTAATACAGTGGGCCAAAATATAGTAGTTAAATTTGACGTTATTGATACAGTAAATAAAATTGTAAGCGGCACTTTTAGCGGTACAGCCAAGGGATTAACCGGCACTAAAACAATTACCAACGGAAAATTCAGGGCAACACTTCAATAGTATAAAAACAAAGTTTTAGATTTTTTGATATTGCGATAATAATTTTAAAAAATATAAATGAAAAAATTACTCCTATCT
>JAYVJU010000128.1:0-8488 GCA_043769035.1 Ferruginibacter sp. | reverse complement strand
CTCACAGTGTTTAACGTTTTTCATAACGTACATGGCAGAATCTATAAAAAGCTGGGCTTTTGCTTCATCTTTTAATTTCAGCATTAAATTGGATTTGCCAAGATATGAGCTACCCAGTTGGAACGTATCTTTTAAAGAATGAGCAATCTGCAGGCTTTTATCAATGTATTTTTGTGCTTCTTTATAATTTCCTATTTGGGTATGAATTCCTGCAATTGCCTCGTTGTTTCTTGCATAAGAAAAATCCATTAATTTCAATTCTTCAGATAATCGTTGGCTTTCTAAAAGATAGCTTAACGCTTTTGGATACTTTTCTTTCTTACGGTACCATTCACCTAAAAATGAATTTGTTTCCCGTAGATTTTTAAGGTCGGCAGGGCTATCTGACAAAAAACTTTTCATTTTATTGAATTCATTGATCATATCTTCCTCTTTCACGTTTTCATTACATTGAAAAGCTAAAGTAAAGTACGCCCCAAAAACAACCGGCAATTTGGAAGCATTGGCAACCTTTGCACTTTCTATTACCTTGTGGGCACTAGTACACATACATTCTGTGTTGCCTTCACAAGCTTCTGACGACATCATGTAAAATAGTGGCAAGTACCCCCTTTTGTCGTTTTTTATAGCCAGTTCAATGGCTTCTTTAAGTTCTGTTTTCCATTTCTTCCACCATACAGGTTCCTGGTTGGGCATGGAATCTAAATTCATTCTCTCCCAAATGGCTTCTAATCTCACTGTTTCAGATTTCGATGAATCTTTCCAGATGGCAAACAGCTCATCATCCGTTTTGGTTTGCCCAAAAAGGGTGCAGGAAAAAAATATTCCGAAAACAACCAGAAAGTATTTTAATCGAATTTGCTTATTGACTATGTTCATTATTTTATTTACTGGTTTAAATACAATTACATAATTGCAGGGTAAATTAAAGTATAATACTAAAAGGGAACACAGTTGTGTTATCAAAAGGTAACTTTAATTATCAAGCGGTTTTAAATAGTAATGTATATTTACTTTAAGTTTATTATGAAACCAATTAAAGCTTTAATAGTTGAAGATAATGTCTTTATGGCAACGGTGTTGCATGATCTGCTTAAGCAAAATGCAACTGATATTGCTGTTTTAGATATAGCCAATACCGGCAAAAAGGCACTACAGTTAATTGCTTCCGTAAAGCCCGATGTTGTTTTCCTGGATATTGAATTACCTGATATGACAGGCTTTGAATTGCTTCAGCAGTTGGATGGCATTAATTTTAAAACTATTTTTACTACAGCTCACAGTCACTATGCCATCAGGGCATTTAGGTTTAATGCTTTGGATTATTTGATTAAGCCAATTAAAGAAACTGAACTTGATGAAGCGGTAAAACGTTTACTGAAATCCACAGGTAATAATATTGAAGTTAAACAGGCGTTGTCGAACCTGGAATCGAAATCGGTAGAAGATCAAAAACTGGTGTTACCTACACAAAATGGAACATTGCGGTTACCATTAAAACAAATTACACATATTGAAGGAGAGCGCAATTACAGTTATATCTATTTATCAAACAAATCCCGGGAATTATCGTCTAAAAATTTAGCCTACTTCGAAGACATACTTATTGATAAAAGTTTTTTCAGGAGCCATCGTTCTTACCTGGTTAACAGGTACCATATTAATGCATTAAAAAGCGATCATTTTATTTTAAAAAACGGTGCTGAAATTCCAATTTCCCGGCGAAAGCGGGCAGAAGCTGACAAATGGTTTTTTAGAGTATAATAAAAACTTATCCAGTAGTTTTGATAAATGCTTTATTAAAATTACTTTTTTTCAACCATTTTATTGGTGCATGCAGCCTGTTCAATTTAACTGGACTATACTTTTCTTCTATAGCCCAAAGCTGCTGTAAAAAAGCCAGCTGTGTATATCAGTTCCTCCAAAATCTTTTGTCGCTGCCGGTATTCGACGCCAATCTTCGCTTCACTCCTCGCCGTTGCTGTGCCTATTGACCAAAAACGGATAGCATTTATGAAACTGTTGGTAATGCCCTGTAGTAAAGCAACTACAAAACCCGTTAAATATATGCTTTCGTAATTCAAACGCTAATAATTCAAATAAAAATCCGTTTACAAAATACTATTGATGCATTTGGTTGTGTAACCAGGTGCATTTAGCATTGCCCTAAACTTTGCCAAAAATGAAAACCAAAATACTGAGTACGCTGATTTTATTATTGTTTTGCCATAAAGGTTTTTCTCAAAAAGATACCTGCAAAGTGGGTGTTTATATAAACCGTATTTACGATTTTAAGCTGGATGATAAAAGTTTTATGGCCGATTTCTGGATTTGGATGAATTATAAAAATGATAGTCTTGATTTTGAAAAAAAACATGATATTACCGACAGTAAATCAACTGAATTCAGCCACTATACCAAAGAAAAAAAATCGGGGATAAACTGGGCTACACAAAAATGCAAAGCACAGATAATGCAACAGTGGGAGGTTGCTGATTTTCCCTTTGATGAACAAAAATTGCACTTAATAATTGAAGATGCAGAAAACGACACCTCACAACTTATTTATATTGCAGATGAGCATAACTCCAAACTGGATTCCTGTTGCATCAGCAATGAATGGGATGTAGAAAGTTTTACTATAAAAAACAAAATAAAAACTTACGCAACAACTTACGGTAACCCGCTGTTATCGGGCAGCAGCAGTTATCCGCTGGTAGTGGCAGAAATCAGTATTAAACGTAACCACTCCTGGCTGCTGTTATTAAAGCTGCTTACCGGTGCTTATGTAGCGTTTCTAATTTCAAGCCTTGTATTTTTTGTGTCATCCAAAAATCAGGATTCCCGTTTTGGATTGTGCGTAGGTGGTTTGTTTGCAGCAATATCTAATAAATATATTGCAGAATCTGTAGTGCCTACCTCAAACACCACCACGTTAATAGACAATGTACACAACCTTACTTTCGGCTTTATTTTACTGATTGTAATTATCAGCATTATCACTTTAAAACTTTATCAATCCGGAGATACACGAAAATATGCATTGTCTCTTAAAATTGACAGGATAGGTTTTTGGGCTGTATTAATCAGCTATGTTTTGCTTAATGTAATGCTGGTAATAATGGCATTATATCATGTGTAACAATAAGGTTTCTTAAAAAATTGGAACTTAATTCCAGCTTTACACCTTCATCGCCACGAGCCGTATCATAAAAAATAAATCCCGCCCTACCCCAGCCTTCTGTATTTAGTGCCTATATAATCAATAAAATCAGGTTCAATACCCTGCTTGCGTACAATGGTTTGCAATTGTGCCCGGTGGTGTATGGAGTGGTAATTTAACTGTAAGGCAATATCTGCCGGAGTGGCTGCCCATTTTGCACCATCGTAACCTGTAAAAATAACTTCGGCATGCAGTTCCTCCGTTGTTTTAGCAGCAATATAATCCAGCCAGCGCTGCAGGCTGCTGTTCCATTTCTCTTCCAGTTCATCCAATGTGTACAAGGGTTCCCACCAACTCATTTGCATAGCGTCGGGATTTTGTATAATTCTTTCCATCCATTTGTTCTGGCTGTTTATTAAATGGCTAAAGTATTTTATAGCCTTTTCTTTATCGGGCAGTATTTTTATTTTTTGCAGCATTTGTTTATTGGCTGCATCATTAAAGTGGAAGGTATTTAACAAATATTGTTTCATATCAATAGTAAATTTTAGTATCAGCATTATTGCTGCATCAGTTCCACATCTTTCTTCCGCTCCTCCGGTATTACAATAAGCTTCGTCACTTTCCCATCCTTCAACTCAGCTTCTACCGTTGTATTATACGGTGCATGCAGTTTAAAATGTACATCCTTATCTTTTGGCCATGCAGGAAATAAAAGAATTCGTTTATCGTCTGTTTGCAACAGCATTTCCTGTAAACCAATCATGCCGCTGCCACCCCAGTTATGGTCGGGCACCCAATCATACCCAGGGCCCCAAAAAGCAGGAAAGCGGCGTTCGCTGTTTTGCATTTTTAATTCATTTAATTTCCATGCTTCATCTGTTAAACCCAAACGGGCTGCCCAAATATTATCCTGCTTCCATCCAATATGGCTGCGGAATTTTATAGCAAGTGTATCATACTTCCATGTGTTGATGGCAGTATCTAAACCGGGTTTGCCAACGCCATATATTCCCCACGGAAAAACCGGATAGAGTTGTGTGGGTTCTTCGTTGTTAATACGTTCAAATGATTTTGCAGGCGCAATTGTTGGGTGCCCCTTCATTGATGTATAACTGATATCAGGCGTACGCAGTAACAAACTGTCGTAATGTTTGCGCTTTTCCGGTGCTAAATAATTTTGTGGCAACTGCTTTAGCCTTGCAATAATTGTTTTTAATGCCGCAATGGTTGAAGTGGAGTTGGTGGCCATTTTAAAAGTTTCTGCACCACTGCCGGGGTAAAAAGTTAATGTACCATGATTGCCAAAAGGCCTTGCGGTACGCTTTTTACCTTCATAATAATAATGCTCGTAAAAAAACTGTACGCAGCTTTCTATAAAAGGCATATTGCTGCTGATGTCTTTTCCGGTGTACCGTTGTTCTTCCAGCATCATCAAACAAAATTCCAGCACCGTATCCCATTCATATTCCAGCCAGGCATTGTACTCTACGCCTTTGTCTGTATTAGCAGGACGCTTAACTCCATACTCTGCAAAATTGGGCAAACCAAAATTTTCCATCTGCTCTGTAAAGCAGGCACCACTATGATTCCAATAAATTTTGCTGCGTAGCTCTGCAGTTTTTAAAATACGCAGGTAAAAATTAAATTGTGGCTGCATCATATCCCAGTCGCCGCTTTTTATCATGGGGAAATAAACCAACCGTTGATTTTGCATAGTGTGCAAACCACCACCCCAATTGCGGTAATCGGGTGTAAGGCCTTTGTTACCTGTGTCTGTATAAATTGGGTCAACCGTTAACAAACCGCCATTAAATTTTGTAGGCCAAAAACCTTTTGCATTACAGGCTAGCATGTAGCGGAAGAGTTGATAATTGCGGCCCATCTCCCATGCTTTGCTGTTTGGTTTATTTTCATCTATTGTAATAAAACTGCGACTCCAGAATTCCTTCCACCATTGCTGCGATTTTGTAAATGTATTTTTATTTTTTGCTGCTATCAATACTGTTTTAAGTGATTGATGCCATTCACCAAAATAATTAGCTGTTTCTGTAAGTAAGGCAAGTTGCAGTGCATGATTTTTTGAAGGTTGCTTGCTCTTTAGCTTCCAGGCTTTAAAATCTGTTTGCTCATACATACCGTCAGTACTTCCTGCTTCAATAAAATTATCGCCACGCAACAAACCGCCGTAAGCCAGATTTTTTAAAGGATTGTACAATTGTTCTTTTACTTCATTCATTCCCTGCTGTGCAACGGTGGTATCAAAAACAGTTCGTTCACCGTTATTATGGTAAAATAATACACCGCCAGTCCTGAAGCTGATATCATCTTTTGTGTACTTTTTATTGGCCGGTGGTGCCCACTTCCATGAGTTAGAAAAATTTTCTCTCTTGGTGATGAGCCTGTCCTGGTAGCGCCAGCTTTCATAAGCAGCTTCTACCGCAATTTTTTTATTGACGGTAATTTCAACATGTGCCACAGGATTAAAAACATCCACCCAAATTTTTATAGCTGCCTTTACACCATTGTTTTCTCCATCTATTGTTACATAGCCATTTTGCAAATGCAGTTCCTGCTTAAATATTTTTCCATCAAAGGGATTGGGGGAACATTTTATACGCAGTCTTCCTGCCTTCATTAAATTATTATCTTCATTTAAACTGCCGCTTCGGTTGGCGTAAATTAAAATGTCGCCATCCTGCACCCATACATTCATGCCAATATCGCCACCGCCGCAGGGCATTGATTCGGATGCATTTTTACTTTGAGTATTCCATACTACGTTGTATGCAGCAGGGATTTGTGCGGCGATTGTATTTGTTAAAAAACAAAGAATAATCACCAAATATTTTTTTATAACTTTCATCTGACTATAATTTTTACATTCCCGACAATACCGGAAGGTAAAAGTGGTTTATCTTTTAATTTGTAAGGCGAATTTAACCATGTTGTTCTTTTCTCCGGCATTAATTCATCTCCTATTAACCTGTTGCGCCAGGTGTTGGTTACTTCAATTTCAATTTTATTTTCACCGGGCTTAATAGCTTTGGAAATGTCTAATGAATAAGGCGGTGTCCATAAAGTACCACAATTAATGCCGTTCACTTTTAGGGTAGCTATATTATACAAATAATCAAATTTAATAGTAAGATTTGACTTAGCCTGCTGTTGGTTTAATTCAAAAGTGTTTGTATAAAAAGCACTTCCAGAATAGAATTTAAAGATACTGTCTTTCATTTGATGCCAACTGACTAGGCGGCTTAAATCAACGGTATCTTTATTAGCAATTTTTAATTTCCACTTTTCATTTAAAGGTATTGATTGCTCGTCTTCTTCACCAGGAAAGATAATGGATTCTGTAACAATTGGTTTTCTGAAAATGAAAAATTTAGCCTCGGAAGCATTGAGGTGAATATTATGTACATTAACAGACCTGTCATTACTTAAATCAAAAATCCTGTAAATATTACCATCCGTAAATGAAGCTGTTTCAAGAATTTTATTTTTTACCCCAAAACTTACCTGCGTTTCAATAGTTGTTGTAGATTGATTAGATAAAAAATAAATATCTGTACTATCTGTTGTTCTGTGAGCCCATGTAATCTGGTGTCGGTTTTTATAAATTTCCAAATCTTTATCTATCTCTATTTTCTTCAAGCTGGCTTCATAATAAGGCGCACTTATAAAATTTTTATCCTTGTTCAAGTTATATACTGAATCCATAATAATCTTCGCCCCCGCATCTGCCAGTTGCTTTAATTTATTTTTCACCTTCTCACTCATCAACGCATTCAGATTCATTGGATGTTTTCCAGGTATCACCAACACTGCATAGCTGGCTCCACCCGGTGTTACCACTCTCCCATTCACCACTTTCATTTGCATTAATATATCAGGATTAAAGCAATCATATTTATAACCGTTCAATGCATCTACATAATTTTCCGGGTCGGCCATGTTGGCGGAGTGTGTTACACCATCAGGAATGGTGCGTTGCGGTTGCCCTTCATTTTGCAAACGTTTTTTTTCTGCTGCAAGTTTTTCTTTTCCAAATAAACCGGGTAATGTATTTATCAATCTATCCGGCAATACAGAACGGCTGGGTATTTCTTCTCCGGTAAATACGCCAATGTCAACAACAGGTTTTCCTAATTGCAACAATGCCTGGCATCGGGTTAAATATTCAATCCATGCTTTGCTTTGTTTAAACCAGGTTTGATTACGTTGATAAAATAAACCAATGCCATCTAATGTAATGCCGGGCTTTTTATCCATCCATGGATTGTGCATCATTACATGCAGCGATAATTTATTAATGCCTGATGCAAAGGCCCTATCGCCTAATGCTTTTAAACTTCCGGGATGTTCACTCCAGTCGCTGCGTAAAGTAGTAAATGCTTCTGCCTGCACAATATTTTTTCCATAAATATGTGCACCGCTGATGGCATCAAGCATATCATTGGGTTTATCATGCGTTGGACTATTCAACCAAAATTCTCCCATGGGTATATCCACATGTTTGTAATGCAGTAATCCATCGCTTACAAAAGTGGGAGCAATACTTTCTGCACTAAACTGCACATCTTTTTTATGTGCCAAATTTTTTAGTGTAGCATAAAACTTATCATTCACCAGTTCTGCAATTGTTTTGCGGACATCCAATAAAACCTTTTCAGATGTTGCTGCATCGGTAACAGGTGTACCCGTCATCACTAATAAATAAGGCAATAAATCATAGCCTCTTTTCTTTTTAAACTCTGCTGCAAAGTTTTTGCTCCAGTTCTGGCTGCCGCACTCCCAACTATCTACATGAAAAACTTTAATTACTTCTTTGGCAATAGCTGCATCTGTTTCAGTATAAAATTTTCCAAACCAGTTATTGAATTGTAATGTTGTTGCTTCGGTACTGAATTTATCACACTCTAAACCTTTACCACCACCTGCGGTGCTGTTTATCGCACCGGTGGATGTATGGCCGATTCTTACAACTACCCAACCTGCCTGCCCGGCAGGCAGGTTACTGTTTGATGGTGCTGTCCATTTCAGTGTACCATCTGTAAGTAAATATTTAGTAAGATTGATAACAGACTTTAATGGCACGGCATCTTTATTACTCACTTCTTCAACAGTGGTATTTGCAGCAATACGCCATACACTTCCATTCTTTGCTTCGTAATTATTTATTACAGGCTCATCACTTACATAAATCCCTTGCACCCTTAAAACTGGTTTCCATTTGGCTGCATCTAAATCTTCACTGCCGGGCTCTGTGCCTTCTTTCTGCCAAACAAAACGAATGTATTTAGTGGAGAAAGTTTTTACAGC
>JAYVJU010000127.1:0-4266 GCA_043769035.1 Ferruginibacter sp. | reverse complement strand
CCAATGCAGCTAAATAGAAATTCTAAAGTTTGGTTCAAAAAAATTATTTAACTACTGCCGAAGGCAGCAATAAAAATTAACTATGCCAGTAATTCTTCCCGTAAAAGGGGTAATGCCAGTAATGGGTAACAATTGTTTTATAGCCCCAAATGCCACTATTGTTGGCGAAGTAATAATGGGTGATGAATGCAGTGTGTGGTTTAACGCTGTACTGCGTGGCGACGTGAATTTTATACGCATGGGTAACAAGGTAAACGTGCAGGATGGCGCCATAATACACTGTACTTACCAGAAATTTGGCACCACAATAGGAAATAATGTTAGCATTGGACACAATGCAATTGTACATGGCTGCGTTATAGATGATAATGTGCTGGTGGGAATGGGTGCTATTGTAATGGATAATTGCCATATAGGCAGCAATAGCATTATAGCAGCAGGCGCAGTAGTGCTGGAAAATACCGTTGTTGACCCCGGCTCCATTTATGCCGGCATACCAGCAAAAAAAGTAAAAGACATTAGCCAGGAGCTGATACATGGCGAAATAAACCGGATTGCAGATAACTATGTGATGTACAGCGGGTGGTTCAAGACCCCCTCTATCTCCCCCGGTGGGGGAGGAAATGGAGAAGATTAATGAGGAGATTAATTTTTTAATTTGATAGCAACCAGTTGTTCCTTGATTGAAGTTCAGTGGCGACGCTCCGTTCAACAAAGAATTACTATTTAGCTTTTTTTGAAGCGGAGAAAAATATATCTTTAAAAAATGAAAAAGGCAGTACTATCCATATTTTTAGCATCGTTCTTATTAAGCGGCTGCTTTATTACCAATCTTTTTAGAAAAAAAGAAAAATATGGTTGCCCCGGAAGTGTTCAGCCTGGTCAAAAGACTGAAGCAGAAAAAATATTGAGTGGAGAAAAAGTAAAGCAGAAAAAATACAGGGGTGGCAAGAAAAATGTGAGTGAATAAGTATATTATTTTTCAGCATGGCTGAATAGTAATACAAATCTATACCAAACCGAAAACTTAAACCATACCTCTATGTGCTACCAATTAAAAACCAATAATGGCGCCACCGAAGCTGTTATAGATGACAACTGCGGCATTTCTAAATTTTATGCCATTGCCACCACACTTGCAGAAGACCTTCAGGTAAAATTTTTAAACCAGATTGATGATGCGGAAACACTTGACTGGGATTTTCAGTACAAGGATTATTTTTTAACCCTGCATTACAGCATTTTTAATGGTGTAAGCATTTTTCCGCAACATATTAAAAGTGTTAAGAAAGACAATAAGGCTGTAATGGAAGTGGCTAATTATTTAGAAAGAAAGGCTTACTAAATAATTACGGGTTAAAGCAGTTAGTATTTCTTTTCATCGATACTGTCTAAAATATTACGGTAGCTGATATAGCGATCGGCAGATATTTCATTTTCATTTACTGCTCTTTTAACGGCACAGTTTGGTTCTTCGGTATGCATGCAGTTATTAAACTGGCAGTCATTCATTAATGCCCTCATCTCCGGAAAGTAGTGCGACAATTCCTGTTTTGGAATATCCACCAATCCCAATTCTCTTATCCCGGGAGTGTCAATAATTTTTCCACCAAAAGGAACATCAAACATTTCAGCAAATGTAGTGGTGTGTAATCCCTTGCCACTCCAGCCGCTTACATCCTGTGTCTTCAAATTCATCTGCGGAAAAATCTTATTTAAAAAAGAAGATTTACCTACACCGCTGTGGCCGCTCAGCAACGTTACTTTATCCTTGAGTAAAGTTCTTACTTCTTCCACACCTTCGTTAGTTTGTACACTTATCTTTTTTACACTGTATCCAATCGTTTCATAAATTGTTTTCAGCTCTTCAAATTTTTCTTCTTCCTTTTTTTTATACAGGTCGGCTTTATTAAAAACAATAATGGTGGGTATATGAAAAGATTCGGATGAAATTAAAAACCGGTCTATAAAACCCTGCGATGTTTTAGGATCTTTAAGTGTGGCAAATAAAAGTGACTGGTCTAAATTAGAAGCAATAATATGGTGCTGGTGTTTATTGGCAGGCGAAGTACGGGTAATATAATTTTTTCGTTGATGAATGGTTGTAATGGTTACGCCCTTTTCCAGTTCATTCTCCATTACTATTTCCACTTCATCGCCTACTGCAATGGGATTAGTACTGGTTAACCCTTCAATTTTAAATTTACCCAGTATACGGGCATTATAGGTATTGCCCTGTTCATCTTTTACAATGTACCAGCTTCCGGTGCTTTTATAAACAGTTGCTCTCATTGTGGCAAATTTCATTAAATAAAACGAATTACACTAATTAAGGGAATTTGCGGAATACCAGGTAGCGTAACAGTACTTCCAAAAGTAGTAACGCCAGCGCTGCCATTACAAAGGGGAAATATTTTTCGGTATAGCGTGACAAGGTAGAAAGTTCAACTTTTGATTTTTCCAGGGCATCAATATCTGTATAAATTTTTGCCAGGCTTTCATTATCTTTTGCACGGAAATATTTACCGCCGGTTTCGATGGCTATTTCTGTCATCAGTTTTTCATCAATGGTAACTTTTACCATTTGTGTTTGTACACCCAGCGGAGAGTTATAAGGCTGCGGTGCATACCCATCGGTACCTACACCAATTGTGTACACTTTAATACCGAATGCCTTGGCAATTTCTTTTGCAGTTTTAGGATCTATCAGTCCACCATTATTTTCTCCATCCGTTAATAAAATAATGATCTTCGATTTTGTTTTGCTGTTGCGTAAACGGTCAACACTGGTGCCAAGGCCGCTGCCAATAGCTGTACCATCTTCCAGCAAACCATTGTGAATATTTTCAATAGCCGTTAATAAAACCCTGTGGTCGGTTGTAATAGGGCATTGGGTAAAACTTTCTCCGGCAAAAATTACCACACCAATTCTGTCGGCCACCCTGCTGTTCACAAAATCGGCGGCTACTTTCTTTGCAGCTTCAAGCCTGTTGGGTTGAAAGTCCTGCGCCGTCATACTACCGCTTACATCAATACATAAAACAATATCTACTCCCTCACCTTCGGCTTGTTGTAATTCAAATTTGGTTTGTGGTTTTGCCAGTGCTGTTATTATACAACTTAAAGCCAGTAATCTTATTACAAATGGTAAATGGCGCAGCGTAGTCTTTAACGAGCCTAATCCCCTGGCTGCAATATCAGAGATCATTATTGCCCCTTGCTGTTTATTATTTTTAAACACATACCAAACAATTAATACCGGCAGCATTGCAAACAGTACAAAAAACCAGGGTTGGCTAAAAGTTATATCGTTAAAATAGTCGAACAGCAAAATGGTTTATTGGTTTATTAGTATGTATAGTATTTATTGCGTCTTTTATTTTATTAAAGCACTCTTCACTTTCTGCAGGTGCAGGTAAAAATTTGGCAAACTTTACCGCATCGCCACAGCGTAATGCAGTAGCAGTTGATGTAATTGTATCTTTAGACATATTGTTTTCTGTAAGCAAAACCAATACATCGCCGGTAGTTTTGTTTAAAATACTTATCCTTTGTTTGCGGCTGATGTACCATTTAAAAATTTCTGCCAGTTTACTATGGAACTGTTTTAATGCATCGGGCTTTTGCAGGTCGAGTGTTTTTAATTTTTCAAGCGACTGCATGGCTTCGTCGTAAGGCGATAGCCGGGAAGAGAATTGAGGTGATGGACTTTTCTTTTTATTTTTAAAATACTTCCACAGTATAAATGCTATTACAAGCAGCAGTAAAATTCCGCCACCAATATAATACCATAAATAATTTGTTATCGTTACTTCCAGTATTGGTTTTATATCACGTAGCTGGTTGGTGCTGTCGGCAGGTGCATAGCCAACATTAACAGCAACCGAATCTGTAAATAAATTTATAGTAGTATCACCCTTTCCCTGATTAAAATTGATAGCTAAAGCCGGCGTATTCCACCTGCCAGAATCGAAGCTGGTAAGTGTGATGGTTTGCTCAAGAATGGTATTATTATTTTCAGATGAAGTATCTATTTTACTTCTGTCAACTATTTCGAAATGTGCTACAGAATCGGGTAACGTAAACCAATTTACTTTAAAACCTGCAGATGGAAAACTTGCTTTTACTTTATACTGTACCTGCTCGCCAATCAAAATATCGGTCTTATCAACAAAAGTTTGCACTAAAGGCTTTTGAGAAAAAACAAAAACAGGCGACAGGCAAAAAGCAAAAAGCAAAAAGCAAAATAATTTTATCCCTGTATTT
>JAYVJU010000126.1:0-14086 GCA_043769035.1 Ferruginibacter sp. | reverse complement strand
TATTAGAAGCATTTTTAGAAAAAGAAAATTTACTTACTGTAGAAGTAAAATAAATTCAGCTTAATAATTTATTTATCCGCCTATTGGCGGATTTTTTTTTGTACCAAACAGTAGTAATTCTATTAGGCTTCATTGGCGTCGCACATGTCAAGTTCAGTTTTTCAATCATCTTTTCTCACATTATACACATGCAATTTCTATAACCAATTATTATTTTACATTTGATTAATGATTGCACCCGAAATATTATTAAAAGCCTACCGGCTAATGTGTACTGCAAAAGCAATGGCAGAAACTTACGAAGCCAACAGGCCCATTTGTAAATATGTTCACTCCACATCACGAGGCCATGAAGCTATACAATTGGCTACAGCATTTCAATTATTACCCTGCGATTATGTAAGCCCTTATTACCGGGATGAAAGTATGTTATTGGGGTTGGGGTTTACACCATACGAATTGATGCTGCAGTTATTGGCAAAAGGCAACGATATTTTTACCGGAGGAAGAGAATATTATGCTCATCCAAATTATAGGGGCGATGATAAACCAAACATCATCCATCAAAGCAGTGCAACAGGTATGCAGGCTATACCAACAACAGGTGTTGCACAAGGCATAAAATATCTGGAACTGGCAAAGGCCTCCATAAATCAACAGGGCAACAATCTAAATGAACAAATTCCCAATTCCCAATTCCCAATTACCCTTTGCTCTCTCGGAGATGCATCGGTAACCGAAGGCGAAGTAAGCGAAGCATTTCAGTTTGCAGCATTACATCAATTACCAATAATATTTTTAGTGCAGGATAATAACTGGGGCATTAGTGTAACAGCAGAGGAGGCCCGGACCACCAATGCCAGCGAAATGGTAAAAGGTTTTAAAGGCATCAGCAGAATGAGTATTGACGGCAGTGATTTTTTTCACAGTTACGAAGTAATGAAAAATGTGGTAGATGAAGTGCGTAAAGAAAGACATCCTTTTTTAGTACATGCCAGGGTGCCTTTACTTGGCCATCATACCAGTGGTGTACGAAAAGAATTTTATAGAACTGAAGAAGACCTGGCAAAACATTATGCAGACGACCCTGGCCCAAAGCTGCGGAAAAGATTATTGGAAAACGGCATTACAGAAGAAACATTAATTGCAATAGAAAAAGAAACCGCCGCACTTGTTGATCATGATTTTCAGGGAGCCGTTGCAGCACCCGAACCCCAGGCTTCAACAGTTAGTGATTTTGTTTTTGCACCAACACCGGTTATAAACGAAGTGGGGGAACGTTTCCCGATAGCTATCGGGACAAACAGAGAAAAAATAATGATGGTGGATGCAGGCCTTTTTGCCATAAGAGAAATTATGGAGCAATACCCCGAAGCCATTTTGTACGGACAGGATGTAGGCCGCAGGCTGGGTGGTGTTTTTAGAGAAGCTGCAACTTTAGCAGAGCAGTTTGGCGACCACCGGGTTTTTAATACTGCTATACAGGAAGCGTATATTATTGGCAGTACTGTTGGCATGAGTGCGGTGGGTTTAAAACCAATTGTAGAAGTACAGTTTGCCGATTATATCTATCCCGGGTTAAACCAATTGGTAACAGAAATCAGTAAGAGCTGCTATTTAAGTTGCGGCAAATTTCCGGTGCAGACTTTAATACGTGTGCCCATTGGCGCTTATGGCGGTGGCGGCCCTTACCATAGCGGAAGTATTGAAACAACTTTGCTTTCTATAAAAGGAATAAAGATTGTTTATCCATCCAATGCCGCAGATATGAAGGGTTTGATGAAGGCTGCTTTTCTCGATCCTAATCCCGTGGTAATGCTGGAGCATAAAGGTTTGTACTGGAGTAAAGTGCCGGGCACAGAAGATGCAAAAACCATTGAGCCAGCTGCTGATTATATTATTCCTTTAGGCAAAGCCAATATTATTTTACAGGCTGATAAGGCAGCTATTGAAAATGGCGAAACCTGCTGTATAATAACCTATGGCATGGGTGTATATTGGGCAAAAGCTGCGGCTAAAAACTTTGCCGGAAAAATAGAAGTAATTGACCTGCGTACTTTATTTCCTTTAGATGAAGCATTGATTTTTGCAACCGTACAAAAACATGGCAAATGTTTAATTGTAACCGAAGAGCAGCAAAATAATTCTTTTGCCGAAGCCCTGGCCGGCAGGATAAGTAAGGCCTGTTTTAAATATTTAGATGCCCCTGTGGAGGTTTTGGGCGCATTAAATTTACCGGCTGTGCCCATGAATATTATCCTTGAAAAAGAAATGTTACCCAATGCGGATAAGGTTTCTGACCGAATAGCGCAACTTTTAAGCAGTTAGCCTTTTCCCTTTTAGTGAAATGGCCTATATTTGCACCCCGTTAACCGGATGTCGGGGTAGCTCAGCTGGTTAGAGCATCGGATTCATAACCCGAAGGTCGGCAGTTCAAGTCTGCTCCCCGATACAAAGCCCAAATACCTTATAGTTTTGGGCTTTTTTATTTTACCCTCGGCATAAGAAAAGCCCTGTCATCTTTTGTAAAACCAACTTTGGGATAGTATTCCATTGCGGTAGGTACCGACAATAATAATATCATCGATTGCTCACCCAGTTTTTCTTTGGTAAGGTCAATTAATTGTTTGCCCATGCCGCTTTTTTGATAGCCGGGGTCTACTGCAAGATCAGCCAGGTAACAGCTCCAGGCCCAATCGGTAATACAGCGGCTTACACCAATCAGTTTTTCATTATCCCATGCGGTTACAATAAGGTTCGAATTGTCGTACATTTTTTTAATCCTTTCTGTATCGTTGGTGGGCCTGGGCAACCCGGTTTTATCGTACAATGCAATTACCTGTTGGGCAGTAGGAACAATATCTGTTTTGTAAATTATTGGCATCGAGTTATTTTGAAAGTAAAATTAATAAACTAAAAAAAGAGAATAAAAAAGTGATAGTTTTTACACAATTCATGTTAGCCGTTCGTTCTTCTTCTCGTCAATCAATTTAATTTGGATGTTTAAGTTGGTTGTGATTATTTCTAACGAACTGTTTGTTTTTTATCTCGTGCTTACTCCAAAGTTTTCGTAAACATATTGATTGATTCCATCTGTAATGTCCTTACCTAAATTATTTAATACAATTTCGTCAATTGGTTTGTAACTGATGCCTCGGCCTTTATTTGATATTGATTGGTAAAGAAAATTAGAAAAAGAGCCTGATCTTATTAAAACTGTTTGTGTTCCTTTAATGTCCTCCAGAACTGCGTTGATGTATTTAGGTGTAACTACGATTGTGTACTCTGAACCTATCTGTTCTCTATGATGTCTTAACCTGCCCGCACTTAAATTCATCAATTTATTTTTTGTTGACTTTGCTTCAACATCAAACTTCTTATTGGTTGCATCCAAAGGAGTGTAAATACATTCTATGTCTGTAGTGCCTGCTTGTGCATGTTTTTCGGCTTCAACATCAGAGAAATAATTAAAAGCATCACAAAGAACATCTTCAAATTTATAAGCATCTCCATGAACTGAATTTTTTGCATATAAATTAATGTCGTCAGTAATTCTTAAAATGGAAATTATTTTCTCTTGTTCCTCGTTGTCAATTCCAAGTTCTTGTATTAACGCTGTCGGATAAAAATTATATAACTGAATTACATACTCTGAATTCAATTGAAGTTTGGCAGTTAGGTCTTGCGGTTTTTCTTCGTAAGAATAATTGCTAATAAGCAATGACACAAAATTGAAAATCTCTGCTTTTATTTTTACTGAATCACTTTTGTATCTTCTTCTTCCGCTACCACCTCCATGAATTAATACTCCGTGATTATCGTCAGCTTGATGCCAATCAAGAATTCCTGCTTGCTGTAAAACACCCGATGCGTAATTCCATTCATGTAATGCGTTTGCTAAAACATCCTCTACATTTTTTCTCTTTGTGAATAGCTTATACTTTTCAGCAGATGAAATTTTTCTAAACGCTAAAATCTCACTCACTAATTCGTTGTAGGATTTTTTATCAATGTCTTTGTAGAACATTACATGATAAAATACTTCATCGTGGTTCAATTTACAATCAAGCCGCTTATCAGTAAGAAGTTTAAAAATTAGTCGGTAAGGATAAATGTTAAACGACTTGTGCATTTTATTAAAAGGGTGTGCAAACGGCATCCCTAAAAGCATACAGAGAAAAGTTCTGCTAACAAGCTTCTTATCTTCCTTATTATCTAGTAATAAATTCCCTAATGGACTAAATACAACTCTATCGGCTTTGTTTCCTTTTATTTTTAATTTGTAGCCAAACATGTAATATACAATCTGACAAACTTTAAATTGAATCGTAGGTAAGCTTGGTTCTCCAAAACGTGGATTATACCAATTTTCTATTTCCATTCCCTTTAGAATCTCTTTCAAAGCAGCGTCTGAAACATCAGCTCTTCCTGACCTTACAGCATCTGCATACAAAACCATCAAGTCAAAGTCTTTAATATATTTCATTAAAGTCCATTTGTTCTTTTTTGAGGTTCTGTCTATTTCTGAATTATACATTGTTGCTATTGATTGATTTTTAATAAAACCTCTTTGAGCATAAGAGGGGGGATTGCTTCTCCGATTAGTAATCTTACAAAAGCATCTTTACAGTCAGTTGGAATATTCCAATCTTCAGGTAAAGATGAAACGATAAAAAGTTCAAGCAAACTTAAAACTCTTGGGTCACTCCATGTTCCATCTTTTCTCTTGCGTCCCGGATGAACATTATTGTGTCCGCTTATCAATCCATTATTTGTTGCTCTTGCCGGTGCTGGCGAATTCCATTTCATTCTTTTGTATGTGTTGTGAAATCCGCTAACTTTTTCTCCATTTGGTTTTTTAGGGAAATAAATCTCATTCACCATTGCACTTTTTCCTTCGGGTGTATGTGTCATTGCTTCTACTTGCATTGCACTATGCTTCATTGCAAAATGAAATTTGTGTTTTGATTTTTCCTCTGGTTTCAAAGATGGTAAATGTCCAATTGCTTTTTCTAAAGTTATTTCGGGCTGTTTATCGGGAGAACTCCATTTTTTATTTTTCTTAAACAACTTAATAATTGCTCTCGGTCTGCTTTGTGGAACTCCGTAATCTTTTGCATTGAGAACTGAATGTTCAACAAAATATTTTTCACTAAACAGTATTTCAAGTATTTCAATTATTCCCAGCATCTTTTCTTTGAAGGGGAAAAATAGTTTGAAGAACTTTGGAACATTTTCAATCAAGATAAAATCAAAATCAATTTGCTTGATAACTTCAATCACTGAAAAGATTAAAAAATTTCTTTCGTCTATTTCATAATCTTTCTTTCCTAAACTACTCATTCCTTGGCATGGGGGAGTAGCAATTAAAAAACTTGGGTTTATTTTTTTTGCTTCACTTACAAACTCCTTGAAAATATTCTTATCAAGAATATCTCCTGTAATCATTTTTGTTTTTGGGTAAAGATGTTTGTAGAAGTTTGCTCTTTCTTCTACCAACTCATTTGCAAGTAAAATATCAATGCCAATTTCATTGAGATAGGTTTCCGCTATCCCTGCACTTGAAAACATTGAGATTCCTTTGATATTTTTATTTACACTCATTCTGAAATTCCTTCTAATATTTTTTGCATCATTTTAGGAGGAATTCCTTCTCCGATAAATTGTCTTAATGCTGTGTCTGAAATATCTGTTGGAAGGTCAATATCAGGGGGCAAAGAAGTCAAGATTAAAAGTTCTCTCAAAGACAAAACTCTTGCATCACTCCATGTATTGTTCTTTAACTTTCTTCCTGGGTGAACATTGTTTTGTGATGAAATGATTTCATTCCTCATTGTTACTGTTGGTGCTGGCTTGTCCCAATCAATTCGTCTGTAACAATTGTTGTATCCCTTTATTTTTCTTCCGTCTTTATTTACTGGAAAATGTTTTTCGTTGTTGAATGCTGTTTGCCCTGTTGGTGTAAATTTCATCCACTCAATTTGATTTTTCGGATGCACTCTTGCCCAATGATTTTTTAAATCAGATTTCATCCCCGATTCCAAAGAAGGAAGATCTCCGATTGCGTCAGCAACGGAAATTTGTTTCTTTTCTAATTTAGGATTGCTCCACTTCAACCCTTTTTTGTAAAGCCGAATAAAAGCACGATTACGAATTTGTGGAATTCCAAAATCTGCGGCATTAAAAATATCAACTTCAATGTTGTATTTCTTTCCGTATTTCTCTTTTAGTAATTCAGGTATTGTCAGTGACTTGTTTTTGTATGAGTAGTTTACTTTCAAAAAACGTGGCACGTTTTCAATTATTACATATTTGGGAGAAATAGAATCAATTATTTCTAATGTTTCTAAAATCAATGAATTTCTATTGTCATCATGTAGCGTTCCGTCTTTTCTATTTTTACCAACTGAACTCATACCTTGACAGGGTGGTGTTGCTATAACTAAATCTATGTTGTGTTTTTTGGAAGCAGAAAGAATTTTGCCCTTTACATTTTTATCAATAATGTCACCGCAAATTACTTCTGTGTCGGGATGAAAAAATTTGTATGTCTGACAACGCTTAGGTTCTATTTCGTTTGCGACTACTGTATTTATTCCAATGTTCTTGAAGTAGTATTCGCCTACTCCAATGCAAGAAAAAAGAGAAATTGCGTTAATTTTTTTCATTGTTATTTCTTCTCGTTTTTTGTTGTGGTTAAAAGTTCTTTTGCATCAACATCTAAAATGTTTGCGATTTCAAACAGGACTTCAATTCTTGGTTGTTGTCTGTTTTGGGAATAAGAGTTAACCATGTTGTAGCTTTTACCAAGTTTCTCGGCAAGCCATTTTTGCTTTATTCCTTTTTCTTCCAAAACCTCTTTAATTCTATTCATAAATATTTTGATGTATTCTCTGAAACAACAAATATATAAGATTGTATTTAATATCTCATATTTCAAGATAAAAAAGTAATTGAATAAATAACTTCTGTAGAGTGGAGGGTTAGCTTTGATCTTTTCATAAATAGTGAGTAAAGCTTGAATTACGTAGGGTGTCCAATAGAATGACGGCTAATACTAAGATTGAGATTCTTTTTCGCTACCAACAAATTTTAAACGTACGGTAAACAAAATTCTGGTATTATACATTTTAGATTGTTTATAGCAGCAAGGCGATTTAATATTTTTTAATTTGTTTGTAACTACTTTATCAGGCTACATAAAACGAGTTCTATTGGACAAGCTGGCCACAAAAAAATCCCGGTAAGTTTATTACCAGGATCTTAATTTGAAAATTTTTTACTTTCCTCAACTCATTTCCGCAAAACACTTATGGAAGTACGGTATGGTTTCTATGCCTTTATAAAAATTATCGAGGTTAAATTTTTCGTTAGGGCTGTGCAGGTTATCGCTGTCTAATCCAAAGCCCATAAACACAATTTTAATACCCAGCTCTTTTTCAAACAATGCACAAATAGGAATACTGCCACCGCCACGTACAGGTATTGGTAGTTTGCCAAAAGTAATTTCCATTGCTTTTGCTGCAGCTTTATAGGCTTTGCTGTCAATCGGTGTCATATAAGGTTCGCCGCCATGGTGTTCAAAAGCATGTACGGTAACTTGTGCCGGTGCTATCTTTTTAAAATGCGCCAACAACATAGCAGTAATTTTTTCTGAAGATTGATTGGGCACCAGCCTTGTTGAAATTTTTGCTGTGGCTTTTGATGGCAATACTGTTTTTGCACCTTCGCCCTGGTAGCCACCCCAAATGCCATTTAGTTCCAGCGTGGGACGAATGCCTGTTCTTTCGTTGGTGCTAAAACTTTTTTCGCCCCATAATTCTTTTACACCCAAATCATCTTTGTATTCCTGCTCATCGTATGGCGCCAGCGACATTAATTTTCTTTCTTCTTCGGTAGCATTCAATACATCATCATAAAAACCAGGTATGGTAATATGGTTATTTTCATCATGACAGCTGGCAATCATTTTAGATAATATGGTAACTGGGTTTGCCACTGCGCCGCCATACACACCACTATGCAAATCACGGTTGGGGCCGGTTACTTCCACTTCAATATAACTTAAACCACGTACGCCAATATCAATACTTGGCGTATCCAAACTTATCATGGCGCTGTCGCTTATCAATACACAATCTGCTTTTAATAATTCTTTATGTGCTGCTACAAACTTTCCTAAATTGGGTGAGCCTACTTCTTCTTCGCCTTCAATACAAAATTTAATATTGGTGGTAAGCGAATTTGTTTGCACCATTGTTTCCAATGCTTTTACATGCATGTAAAATTGTCCTTTGTCATCACAACTGCCTCTTGCAAAAATTTTACCATCAATAATTACAGGTTCAAAGGGGCCGCTCTTCCACAATTCTAAGGGCTCGGCCGGTTGTACATCGTAATGGCCATATACCAATACTGTTGGTTTTGCCGGGTCAATTATTTTTTCACCGTAAACTAATGGATGTCCTTCGGTAGGATAAATTTCTACTTTGTCTGCACCGGCTTCCAGCAGTCTTGCCTTAACAGCTTCGGCACATTTTTGCATATCGGCTTTATGTTCGCTTTTGGCACTTATGCTTGGTATGCGTAACAATTCAAGTAGTTCGTTTAAAAAACGGTCTTTGTTTTTGGCTTGATAATCTTTCCAGCTTTGGCTCATAATTTACTTTTTTAAGGATTACGAAGTTAAGAGGTTTTAAAACAAAATACCCATTGCAAGGTATTTAAGGGGTAACTGTTTTTTAATAGTTTTAAAATAGAAAATGAGCACGTAAAATGCAAGGCGAATACATTAAATAAACCCTGTTAAAGAACTGTCACCAGAGAATTAGCAATTATTTTACAATCCTTTTTTGATGGAGCTACCAGGCATCGTATATATTTGTGCAAGATTGTTTGTCAATTTATCGGCCTTTGCCTAATTCTACCCAATACCCCCCGGATAGTTTTGGTCAGAGGCCGAGCCAATTTAAGTAAACAGTAAACCCAGTTTTTTTTGGCGGATGAGTGAAACGATTCCTATCACCAGGTACACCAAAGCAAAAGCAAGTAATACAAATTTTATAAGTGCCGCAGTTGCGGTTAACAAAGGAATTATGTTTGATTGATGGTTTGAAAGTATGTACAGCATTCCTGCATTTTCAAAAATATCTAAAAGGCCGGCCCAAATAGCGCCATTGGCAATCTGTACACCTATTTTGCTTTTGTTGATAAGGGCAATTTTATCGCAGGTAAAAAATAAGAACAGCGAATAAAAAAACAAAAAAATAAAATCGTAGTAAGTATTAATTTTTGCCACTGCAACATTGGTATTACCCCAGCCGTTTATAATAGCAGTTGTTTTTTGCTGGCTGTACGCAAACTCCAGGCATACAATATTTTTATACTTTGCAGATGTTTTTAAAGGCTCCCCGGTTTTCTGCATTAGACCAATCATAATAGCTGTGCCAATAAATATAAAGGGCAGCAGGTATTTTTTCATTAGCTACAATTTCTGTTGTAAGGGTTATAAATTTTCAAAGCGCTGTTGCACAAAATTCCAGTTTACTACATTCCACCAATTGTCAATATAATCAGCTCTTTTATTCTGGTACTTTAAATAATAGGCATGTTCCCATACATCTAAAGCAAGCAGGGGTGTTCCTTTTATTTCACTTACATCCATCAATGGGTTATCCTGGTTTGGCGTAGAACCAATTTTTAAATTCTTGTCTTTATCGGCATATAACCATGCCCAACCACTGCCGAAACGGTTTTTACCGGCATCGCCAAATTGTTTTTTAAACTCCGCAAAAGAAGTAAATGTTTTATCAATAGCTACTGCTAATTTTCCTGATGGTTTGTTGTCAGTAGTTTTAGGCCGCATACATTGCCAAAATAGTTCGTGGTTATAATGGCCACCGCCGTTGTTACGCATTTTAGCAGAGTATTTGGATATTTTCGCCAGTACATCTTCTAATGGTTTGGTAATATCAACGGATTCAGCTGTTGCTGCATCTTTTACATTTTTACTGTATGCCGCCGCATGTTTTGTATAATGTATTTCCATTGTCATGGCGTCAATTATATTTTCCAGTGCATCATATTTGTAAGGCAGCGGTTGCTGGTCGAAACCGGTAGCCATAATTTTTTGAGCAATATTTTTTCCTGTAGCACATGAGGTGATAAATGAACCTGTGGCAGTTAAACCTATTCCGGCAGCAATGGTTCCTTTTGTGGTATCTGCAATAAATTTTCTGCGGCTTTTAGGTATTAAAGACATGGTACAATGTTTTATGTAAGTGAAGTTTTCTTTTCTTTTTTAAATGTACTTAAAAACAGGCGTAACTTTTTAAAGGAGCGGTAATAAAATTCTTTGCTGAACAATTGAGAATCATGCATGGCCTTGTAGGTAAGAAAAATACCAATGGGCGTAAGTACAAAAACTGCCATCCACATACCCCAGAAAGGAGTGGTAATTTCTTCTTTCACAAATTTTTCGCCAAACATATTCAGTAAGTGAAAGATTAAAAAGAAAATTATTGCTACAACTAAAGGCATACCCAATCCTCCTTTTCGTATAATGGAACCAAGTGGTGCACCAATAAAAAATAATACCAGGCAGGCAAGCGATAACGAAAACTTACGGTGCCACTCTAATTTATGAAATTTAATTTCACTTTTTTTGGCAACAATTTCGGCCTGGTTGTTCTGCATACTATTTTTTATATAATTTGCTTCAGTTAGTGCAGCCTCATAAACATTATAGCGTGCCGAATCAGGAAGGAGTTTGTCCATACTGTCGGGCTTTACTGATTTGGAGATATTTTTTTTCCAGATGCTATCGGCAATATCGGGAAAATGCTGGATGGAACTAACTTCACGATTCATTTTTTTACTGAGAGAATCTGTCAACATGTTTAAAGAATCCAATCCCCTGTCAAGCAGGCGGAGACTTTTCATTTTAAAATTATTCTTATAAATATCTTCGTTGGTATTTCCTTTTTGTAAAGCACTCAGGTCGAATAGTTTTTTAAATGATTTAAAGCCAACCCTGATATATTCAGTAGCAGTGTCGGAGGCATTGCCTCTTTCTTCGTAGCGGAAACCATTTTGTAAATTAAACTCCAGGTATTTTTTATCATCCGATACTTTCATTATGCCGCTTTCGGCAACAATACAATTGTCCTGCAGTGTATTACTCTGCTCATAGATCAATACATTGTGTATCGTTTTATTATCAGCTTCTTTTCTGCCAACCTTAATGGCATAGGTAGGAATATGAGTGAAAAAAACGCCTTCTTTAAGATCAAAAGCAGGTTTCTTATAATAAATATCATTATAAAGTGTTACAAATTTCAGTTGTGCATAAGGAATTACATAGTTGGCAAACAAAAAAGTAATTCCACTCAATAAAACAGCTACCCAAACGAGCGGCCGCATAAACCGTAATAAGGAAATGCCGGAAGATTTAATGGCCACCAGTTCAAAACTTTCTCCCAGATTGCCAAATGTCATTATAGATGAGATAAGAATGGCAATGGGCATGGCAAGGGTTAATAAAGAAGCACTCACATACCATAAAAACTGCCCGATGGTAATAAAATCCAAACCCTTGCCTACAAGGTCATCAATGTATTTCCACAGGCTTTGCATCATTAAAACAAAAAATGCAATAAAGAACGTTGCAATAAACGGCCCTATAAAAGATTTGATAATGAGTTTGTCCAGTTTCTTTATCATATACCAAAATACACCGGTTAGCGGAGCTGTTAAAAGTTATTCGTAAATTTAAAATTATTTATGACTGATGTGCCAAAATTAACTCTTTCTGCCGAGGAACTGCAACTGGTAACCAATACGCAGTGGATTTTAACTAAACGTGTAATTATCGACAAAGTAAATCTTCTGTTTGGTAACTTATCGGTCGTTTTTAAAAATCATGTTACAACAAATGATTTTTTTTTACAACCTGCAATTGTTCAATCAACACCTAAAATTGCAAAAGGAGAAAATTATCTGCAGTTACCCTATGTATTGCTGGATTACCCCCGGTGTTTTAATAAAGAAAATATTTTTACTATACGCACCATGTTTTGGTGGGGTAATTTTTTCAGTATTACACTTCATTTATCCGGCAGGTATAAAGATACTTTTGAAACTGCGGTAAAGAAAAATATACAAACCTCTGCGGAACATGATTTTTTTATATGCATCAATGAAGATGAATGGCAACATCATTTTAAAGAAGATAATTATATGCCGGTAAATAAATTGACGTTTGATGAAATCAATACAATTACACAAAGGCACTTTATAAAAGTGGCCATAAAATTTCCATTAGAAAACTGGGATACAATACCGTCATTACTGGAGAAATCCTTCCCTGACTTACTTCAATTGATACGTAATTAATTTCCAATGCGGTGAAAAAGATCTTTTACCTGATACTCCCATAACTGGCTCTGGTCTTTAATATCTTTTTTATCGGCAAAATCTTTTATAACCAAAATAGTTTGATTGGTAACTTCAGATTTATCAATACTCCATTCAAAATATTCTCCTTTTGGCATATGCAGCCAGTGAAAGCGTATAAATTTATCTTCTTCACTTTCCAATAACTCTGCTTTATCGGTAGAGCCATTCCACGAAAAACTGAAAACACCATCACGTTCATCCACTTTGTCTGCAAACCATTCCTGCAGCCCCGCAGGGGTACTTAAAAATTCATATAATATGCCTGGCGAACATCTTACAGGGTATTCTAACGTAAATAAAACTTTCTTACTCATCTTAATTTTTATATAATCCTTTGAACGATGCAATAATAACAAAATAATGGAGGCAACAAAATATTTAGCCATTTATTTTTTGGCCTACTTATTAACATTTTTAATTGCGAATAGTTTTTTAAAAAGACTGAAATACAAGACTTTACAAAAAGATTTTTGGCGAGATACTTTAAATAGTATAAATTACGTTAATAATTTGTAGCTTTTTAACAAATCGTTAACCCGCCTGTAAACAGACAGGCTGCAAACATTTTCTGAACAAAACCTTTAAAACAGCAGGCTTATGAGCATGCGGCAACTAAAGATTACCAAGTCCATCACCAATCGTGAGAGCCAGAGTTTAGAGAAGTATTTACAAGAAATTGGTAAAGTAGAATTAATATCTCCTGAAGAGGAGGTTGCATTAGCTATCCGTATTAAAAATGGGGATGAAAATGCTTTGGAAAAACTTACCAAAGCCAATTTAAGATTTGTAGTGTCTGTTGCAAAGCAGTATCAAAACCAGGGGCTTACCTTACCAGATCTTATTAATGAAGGCAATCTTGGTCTGATTAAAGCCGCTCAGCGTTTTGATGAAACAAGAGGGTTTAAGTTTATTTCCTATGCTGTTTGGTGGATACGCCAAAGTATTTTACAGGCTTTGGCAGAACAATCAAGAATTGTAAGGTTACCACTTAATAAAGTTGGGCTTTCCAACAGGATAAGTAAAGCATTTTCTTTATTAGAGCAGGAGTTTGAACGGGAGCCAACAGCAGAAGAACTGGCCACGTTTTTAGATATTGAAATAGAAGAAGTATCAGCAACACTTGGGGCAGGCGTCAGGCATGTAAGTATGGATCAGCCATTATCAGACGGAGAGGATAGTACTTTAATGGATGTAATGACAAATCCCAATGCAATCAGCACAGATAATGAACTGGCGTTTAAAGCATCATTAAAAACCGAAATCGAACGTTCATTGAGCACCCTTTCTGAAAGACAAAAAGATGTGATCCGTTATTTTTTTGGTATTGGTATAGACCATGCACTAAGCCTGGAAGATATTGGAGAAAGATTTAACCTTACCCGGGAAAGAGTAAGGCAGATAAAAGATAAAGCGATTACCAAATTAAGAACGGCATCCCGTTGTAAATTATTAAAAACTTATTTGGGATAATACTGGTGTAATTTCCAACAAAAATATTTTACCGGAAGAGCTCATGCCTTCCGGTTTTTTTATTAATGAAATAAGCCGTTTTTAAAATAAAAAGCCCCGTTATCATCATTTATGCAAATCAATTTCAATAATACTTTATTTTCCCCGAAATTTGCTCAAA
>JAYVJU010000125.1:0-21798 GCA_043769035.1 Ferruginibacter sp. | reverse complement strand
AGAGGCAGAGAAAGAAGTCGTGATGCAGCAAGCATCATTAAAGAATGTACTGATCTGTTTAACCAGGGATATAGAGAAGTTACTTTACTGGGGCAGAATGTTGACAGTTATTACCAAGCCCCCTCTATCTCTCCGCCAGCTGGCGGAGGAAAAACAGGAGAAATTAGCGAAGATGTTAACGGAAGTACACCCGGTCAATCTTCGCAAAACTCTCCTCCATCTCCCTCCCCACTGGGGTTCTCTGATAAGAGAACGAACGTAGTTCAAGGAGGGGCTGCAGTTACATTCGCTTTGTTGTTGGAATATGTAGCACAGATATCTCCACTCCTCCGTGTTCGTTTTTCCACTTCTCATCCAAAAGATATTACCGATGATGTGTTACACACCATCGCCAGATATGAAAATATCTGCAACTACATTCACCTGCCGGTACAAAGCGGCAGCAGCAGGGTTTTACAATTGATGAACAGAACATACAGCAGGGAATGGTATATCGCTAAAGTTAATCGTATAAAAGAAATTATACCCGATTGCGGATTAAGTACCGATATGATAACGGGTTTTTGTACCGAAACTGAAGAAGAGCACCAGGAATCATTAAGCCTGATGGAATATTGCAAATACGATTTGGCCTACATGTATTTTTACAGCGAACGTCCCGGCACTTTGGCTGCAAGAAGATTTGCTGATGATATTCCTGAGGTAATTAAGAAAAGAAGATTACAGGAAATGATCGACCTGCACCGCATTCAATCTTTACAAAGTATGCAGCGTGAAGTGGGCAAAACACGTAAAGTTTTGATAGAAGGCACCAGTAAAAAAAATGATACTGATTTTTATGGCAGAACCGACCAGAACAAAGTAGTGGTTTTTGCCAAAGGAGATTATAAGCTGGGAGATTATGTAACTGTAAAAATTATTGACTGTACAGCGGGTACTTTGATAGGAACCCCCTCCGCCCCCTAAAGGGGGAACCTGGAGTAAAATACTTTAAATGGTATTTTACTAAGGAAACAGAAGGGCAAAATATAGTGAAATGAAAGACTCTATGTTTTATGGTGCTGCACCGATCATATTTGAACTGGCAAAAAGGCTAAGGAACAATGTCACTCCAACGGAAATGATTTTGTGGGGGAATTTGAGAGAACATTTTCCTGATTTAAAATTCAGAAGACAGCATCCGATATCGATTTACATTGCTGATTTTTATTGTCATTCAAAAAAATTAGTGATAGAACTTGATGGTAGTATACACAATTTACCGGAAGTAAAAAGCAATGACGAAGTAAGACAACAATATTTAGAGAGCTTAGGTATAAGCGTATTAAGATTTACCAATAAAGAAGTTTCAACTAATATTGAAGCCACTTTGCAAAGGATAGAAAAAATATTAAATAATTTTAAAACAAGTTCCTCCGCCAGCTGGCGGAGGCGGAGGGGGGTAGTATGGATTTACAAAGCATAAAAAACCGTTTCGCCATTATTGGCAATTCACCTTCATTAAACCATGCATTGAATATTGCAGTGCAGGTAGCTAATACCGATCTGTCTGTTTTAATTAATGGCGAAAGTGGCGTGGGTAAAGAAGTATTCTCACAGATCATTCATGCACTAAGTGCAAGAAAACATAATCCGTTTATTGCAGTAAACTGCGGCGCTATTCCCGAAGGCACTATCGACAGCGAATTATTTGGCCACGAAAAAGGAAGTTTTACCGGCGCAATGGACAGCCGCAAAGGATATTTTGAAACGGTTAACGGCGGTACTATTTTTTTAGATGAGATCGGCGAAATGCCATTGGGCACTCAGGCCCGTTTACTGCGTGTGCTTGAAGCAGGCGAGTACATACGTGTAGGCAGCAGCAAAGTGCAAAAAACCGATGTTCGTGTTATTGCTGCTACCAACAAAGAGTTAATTGAATTTACACAAAGCGGAAGATTTAGAGAAGACCTGTACTACCGTTTAAATACAGTGCCCATCAGGGTACCGGCATTGCGTGACAGGAAAGATGATATTCCCTTACTTTTCAGAAAATTTTCTACCGACTTTGCGGATAAATATAAAGCCCCGTCTGTACAACTGGATGATGAAGCAAGAAATGTGCTGATCAATTACACCTGGCCGGGTAATGTAAGAGAATTAAAAAATATTGCCGAGCAGATTTCGGTGCTGAGCCAGAACAAAAATATTAATGCCACGCAATTAAAAAGTTTTTTACCCGAACATAATTATTCAAGATTACCGGTGTTAGCCGGTGGTGCCGCTGTGGTTAGCCAAAGCGAATTTGCCAATGAAAGAGATATTCTTTACAAGCTTTTTTTTGATATGAAGAAGGATGTGAACGAATTGAAAAAAATGTTTTTCGACCTGTTACAAAATCCCTCCATGGCACAGCATGCCCCGGTATTTACCAACGACCTGCAGGAGTATAACAACAATACTAATTTACAACCTGCACTCGGGCAAATTAACCAACCGGTGTTTTTGCATAACAATAATGATATTCACCAGCATGAAGATGTGGAAGAATCTTTAAGCATTATGGATAAAGAAAAAGAACTCATCATTAAAGCATTGAAAAAACATAAGGGAAAACGTAAAGATGCTTCGCTTGACCTGGGTATCAGCGAAAGGACTTTGTACAGGAAGTTGAAGGAGTATGATATTGAGGAGTAAGACCCTGAATCTCCGCCAGCTGGCGGAGACTTTTTGCAGTAAGGAATTTTAATAGTATTTATTTTGCAAAAAATATTTTTATTGAAAAGCAAAGCTTTTGCATCTAAGCTTTACCAAACTTATGGTTTATGCAACAGCTTTTAAAATTAACAATACTCTTCATTTTTCTTAGTAGTTGTAATACATACAAAACAAAATACCCGTATTCGCTGGATGATTTCAGGCCGGAGTTAAGAAAGCATTTGGAGAAAATTGTTTCTTATGCTTTCCCTGATAATATAGATGAGGCTGCTGCAAATTACCTTGATAATCATACTTCAGAAAAAGAACTTCTAAAAATATTGAAGTCAGAACATCCAATCTTAAGGGCTACTGCCTTCAAATATCTTTCTTTAAGAAAATCTGTGGACTTCAGTAAGATATTAATTGAGGGCCTGGACGATACAGCTTTCATTTCCAGTTACACTGGTGACATAACTACTGTTGCCGATTATTGTATAGATAAAAGCGAAGGGCATTCAACAATTTTGAAATCAGATTTAATGGATGAAGTAATTACTAACCACCCTTATTTGTACTACGCTGCTCATTTTTTTCAGTTAAAATCACTTGCAAAAGAAAAATATTATCCTGCGTTAAAAAAAATTATTACTGCTGAATACCCATTACATTCCAGGCTAAGGAGAGAACTCATCATGAAACTATCTACCTATAAAAAAAATGATGATACTGGTTTTATAGCAAGAAGATTAAAAACCAGTTGGACACAAGATGAACCAGGAAATTTTGCTTTAATTGAACATAATCCAATAGATGAATATTTTTTTGTTATAGAAAAATTTTATACCAAAATACTTTTCTATTATCAGAGGAAGTCATTACAAAAGGAATTTATTCGATATGAAAATTTTAATCAGGCTTTTGAAAATTTTATCTCCGCAGCTGCGGCTTATAAATCAAAAAGAAGTGCAGAGATACTTACGGATGTTTTAAATCGCAGGATTTACAGCAGTTCGAATAATGGTAAAGACAATTATGGCGATATATATTTTCAGCACATTTTAGCTGATGCTTTAAAAAAGCATAATTGTATTCTTTATGCTACTTTATTGGCAAGAACTGAAGCGGCAGCAAATATTTATGATAAAAAATATGTTTTGCCGCCTATGGAAACTTATATTGATTCTATACCAGAAAAGAAAACATGGTAATCTTCTTAAAATCTTTAACAAAAAAACTAAAATAATCTGATTAATTTGCAGCAATGAATTTTTTTAGTCAACCTATTGTTCGTCCGATATACTGTAGTCTTAAACTGACTGCTTTTTGTCTTTTAATAGTTTTTACCTGCTCCTACTCTACCTGTAAATATGGTTTTAAAGATACTTCCCCCATACCGGAAGAAGTAAAAACATTCAGGGTTAGCTATCTTACCAATAAAGCACAATACGTAAACCCGCAATTAAGCCCGGCATTAACCGAAAAATTAAAGCAAAAAATAATCAATACTACCCGGCTGCGCCAAACCAATGGCGATGATGCCCATTACGATATCAGCGGTAATGTAAGCCAGTATTATACCACCACTACGGGCATCAGCGGCAATAATGCCAGCCTTAACCGCTTAAACGTTACTTTTCACCTGGTATTTAAAAATACGCTGGATGAAAAGAAAAATTTTGAAGCCGACCTGCCCGTAAACCTCGATTTTCCAGCCACCCAAAGCCTGTCGCAGGCAGAGGCCAGCCTGAATTCGAAAATTGTTACCAATATTGTAGATGCCGTTTTTAATAAGATTTTTTCTAACTGGTAAAAAACAGTTTGCCGTTTACAGTTTGTAGTTTAGTTTTGAGTTATGCAGCTGCCAGCCTCCCTTTTTGATGTGATACTAAAGCAAAATTTTTCCGGTTTAGCCAGTAAAGATTATTTACAGCAGGTGGCCGGCGAACATCCGTATTTTACTCCTGCACAGTTTTACCTGTTACAGCAAATACAACCAGGCGACAGTAATTACGATTACCAGGCTGCAAAAACAGCACTACTGTTCAACAACCCGTACTGGTTAAATTTTCAATTGCAACAGGCTAATAAACCTGCTGCCATTGTTAAAGAAGCGCCGGTTATTCCGATGTATGCTGAGAATACAGATAATAATGATGATGAGATTATTGTTAGTGAAAAAGAAATTAATTCATTTGAGCCAACGCCGGTTACTGAAAATCCGGGTAATGACTCGATTGTAATAGAAAACAAACCTCATTCATTTGAGGCAACACCCGTTGCAGAAAATACAGATAACAACGATGATATTGTTGTAGCTGAAAAAGAAACACCTGTATTTGAACCGGCCCAGGTTATTGAAAATGTTAATGGCAATGCCGATGAAGTATTTACTGACGAGGAAATAGCACCTATAAAAATTGATATGACAGCCTCATTAAGCCAGGCAGTTGATGATAAGGCATTAAGTTTTGAGCCGATGCACCTGGTAGATTATTTTGCATCGCAGGGAATTAAATTGACCGAAGAAGTACAAACAGCTGATAAACTGGGCAAACAGCTTAAAAGCTTTACCGAATGGTTGAAAACCATGAAGAAAATTCATGTACCTGCCAATGAACCCAATACCGGCCAGACTGATATTGCCATACAATCTCTTGCCGAAAGAAGCAATATGGAAGGCGAAATAATAACCGAATCGATGGCCGAAGTGTTTGCCCGCCAGGGCAAAACTGCAAAAGCTGCGGAATTGTATCAAAAATTAAGTTTGCTCAATCCCCTTAAAAGCGCTTACTTTGCAGCCAAAATCGAACAATTAAAAGGAGTATAATATGTTAGTTTTATTTGGAATTTTAGTGATCATTCTGTCTGTGGTTTTAGGTTTGATCGTGTTGATACAGAACCCTAAAGGTGGTGGTTTATCTGCAAGTTTAGGTGGTTTCAGCAACCAGTTAATGGGTGTAAAACAAACTACTGATGTGCTGGAAAAAGGCACCTGGTTATTTGCAGCTTTAGTAGGTATTCTTTGCCTGGTTTCACCTGCCTTTATACCAAAAGGCAATACTGGTTCATCTCAAAACGATGAATTGCTGAAAGGCGTTAATGCTTCGCCTGCTAAACCGGCCGTAACACCTAATGCTGCACAAATGCCCGGAACTGCTCAGCCTAAAACTGATAGCCCTAAATAAGCTGGTACAAACTTTATAAAATATTTTTGAAAAGCCCCGTTTTACACCGGGGTTTTTTATTTTACTTTGTTGCACATGAAAAAGAAAATCATTTATACTATCCTTGCCCTTATTTTAACTGGTGGTGCTTTTATTGGTTATAAAATTTTTGGGCCTGCGGTAAACGCTCCCGAAAAAAAATATTTCTACATCAGCACGGGTGATAATTATGAAGGCGTGATAGCTGACCTGCATGATCTGAAAATTATTACCAGTGAATTCTGGTTTAACCTTGTTGCCAAAAAATTAAATTACCCTAAGGCTGTAAAAGCCGGCCGCTACGAAATTAAAGATGGTACCAGTATTTTTAATTTAGTGCGTATGCTGCGGTCGGGCAATCAATCGCCGGTAAAGCTTGTAATAAATAAAATAAGAACTAAGGAAGATCTTGCCCAAAAAATAGCCAACGGTTTTGAATGTGATTCATTAAGTTTTATCAGTTTGCTGAACAATACGGATTCTTTAAAAAAATATAATCTGGACACTAATACAGTAATGACAGCTGTAATTCCTGACACCTACAGTATTTTATGGAATACTTCGCCTGCCAAAATATTTAAAAAGTTATATACCGATCAACAAAAATTCTGGAATACCGAAAGAGAAAAAAAAGCTGCGGCATTAAATATGACACCACAGCAAGTTTATACCATGGCAAGTATTGTAGAAGAAGAAACCAATAAGGAAGACGACAAAGGAAAAGTTGCCAGTGTGTATATTAACCGTATAGAAAAAGGGATGAAACTTGAAGCCGATCCCACAGTAAAATTTGCCATGAAGAATTTTGGATTGAAAAGAATTTACCATAAGCATTTGTCGTACGCTTCACCATATAATACCTATCAGCAAACAGGTTTACCACCCGGACCTATTTGTACACCCTCATCAAAAACAATTGATGCGGTATTGAATGCTCCAAAAACCAATTATATTTTCTTTGTGGCTAAACCGGATTTTAATGGCTATTCTAATTTTGCAGCCACCTACGAAGAGCATCTTGTATATGCAAAAGCTTATCAAAATGCATTAGACAGTTTAATGAAAGCAAAAGCAGCACAATAAGTTCATCCTTTAAGTTATTGGAAAAAAAATTATCTTGTAGTACACAATGACTAAACTGGAACGCATATTAATTACCAAAACTCCGCTGGCCTTTGTTTTACGAAAAAGCAAGCATTGGTATTTACCGGGTTTTGAAGGTGTTCCTTTATACGATGTAATAAAATTCTTTTACAGGCAGGTTAAAACGGTAGGGCTTACCGAACGGGCATCGGCAGTAGCATATAACTTCATCATGGCTATACCGCCATCATTTCTCTTTTTATTTACATTGATACCGCAATTGCCATTCTTTAAGAAAAAAGAAATCTTGCGGCAGCTTACCCTTATTATTAAAGATATTATTCCTGCCGAAGGATATAATAAAACCATTATCACCTTTATTAAGGAAACTTTTTTTGATACCCCTGTTTTCAGCATATTATCATTTGGATTATTATTGGCACTTTTTTTTGCATCCAACGCTATGATGGGGTTAATGCGTTCTTTCAACAAAAATTATATAGGATTTGAAAAAAGAAAAGGACTGCACGACCGTTGGATCGCCATCCGCCTCACGACTTTAATTTTTGGTCTGGTATTAGCATGCTTAACCTTACTGATAACACAGGGTGCTGTATTAAAATGGATGGGTGTTACAAGTCCTTTCTGGAAAGAGTTCATCTTTTACACCCGCTGGATATTTATTATAGCACTGGTCTATTACTCTATAGCATTCATTTATAAATATGCCCCGGCGGTACAAAAGCGCTGGAAACTTATTTCTCCAGGCACCATACTGGCTACATTTTTAAGCATTTTGGCAACCGTCGGCTTTTCGGCCTTTGTAAATAATTTTGGTAAATACAATGCCCTGTATGGCTCTATTGGTACAATAATAATGCTGATGGCCCTTATTTTCATTAACTCCCTTGTTTTATTAATCGGGTTCGAATTAAATGTAAGCATCAAGTCGCTTAAATTAATAGCAGAGCACCGTGCCGCAGAAGAAAAAAAGAATGCTGCAAAGCAAATTACATAAGCGGTTTCCGTTTCTCTTTTTGTTTAATTAACTTTAGTAAAACTCATTTTATGAAAAAGATATTTTTAGCATGTACAGCAATTGTATCAATGGCTGCAATGTCATTTATCATCAATGCCACCCTGCCTATTGGCAGCACTATGCCAAAAGCTGATGTTAAACTTAAAGATATTTCCGGCAAGGAAGTATCTGTTAGTGAAGTAAAAAAAGAAAAAGGTGTTTTGGTAATGTTCAGTTGCAATACCTGCCCTTATGTAGTTAAAAACCAGCAACGCACTGTTGCCATTGCAGCTTATGCACAGAAAAATAATATTGGTGTAATTATTTTAAACAGTAACGAAGGGCAGCGCAATGACGATGACAGTTACGATGCCATGAAAACTTACGCCAAAGAACAAAATTATACCTGGTATTATGCAGTAGATAAAAACAACGAACTGGCAGATGCTTTTGGAGCCAACCGTACACCGGAATGTTTTTTATTTGATAAAGATTTAAAACTGGTTTACCATGGTGCTATCGATGATAACCCTGCCGATGCAGGCAATGTAAAACGTAACCATTTGCAGGAAGCAATTACGGAACTTACTGCCGGTAAAGAAATTTCAATAAAAGAAAGCAGAAGTGTGGGATGTGGTATTAAGCGGAAAGGATAAAGGAATTATTAGTTAAAAACTACTTTTAACCACAGCTATAAAAATATACCTTGGTTTCAAGAGATTTGAAAGAGTAACAAAATATTATGCAATAAAAAATTCCCAATAAAAAACCCCGGCATAACCGGGGTTTTTTATTTATCTATTAGTTGTATTAATAATTCCTTGCTTTCATTTCCACTCTCCTGTTTTTGGTACGGCCTGCTGCAGTTTTATTATCTGCAACCGGCATATCCTGTCCGTGACCTGTAGAAGTCATCCTGCTTTCTTCCACACCTTTACTTGCCAGGTAAGCTTTAACAGAAGCCGCCCTGTTGTCGCTAAGTACCTGATTTTTTTCAGGTTTACCCTGACTGTCAGTATGGCCATCAATATCTAATTGCAATGTTTTATCATCAGCCATAATTTTAGCTACCTCATTTAAAGACTTAAATGACTTAGGTAATAATTTAGCACTTCCTGTTGCAAACAGAATATTTTTTGCAGCATAGTTGATTTTATCAACTACAACCTGAGGAATTATCGGGCAACCAAAATTTGTAGCCGGTCCTGCAATAGTCGGGCATTTATCTTCTTCATCATTTACACCGTCTTTATCAGTATCTGGTACCGGGCAACCCTGGTAACGGGCAACACCTTTTTCAGTTATACATTTGTCCTGTTCGTCGTTAATACCGTCTCCATCAGTATCAGGTATAGGGCAGCCATTATATTTTGCCAGGCCTGCCACATCAGGACATTTATCAGATGCATCTGCAATACCATCACCATCTTTATCGGGGCATCCCTGTAAAGAAGCCAGGCCTTTTACATCAGGGCATTTGTCATTATCATCAATAATACCATCACCATCCCTGTCTTTTGGAGCTTCTACAACCGGCGGCAATACCACAGGCATAACAGGAGGTGCTTTTGGTTTACCAATATTACCGGCTACGCCAAAACTATGATAGAAATGATAAGCTGCATTTTCTGTAATAGGAATACGGTATTGAGTATTCAACAAGATAAAAGCTTCGTCAAAAAGATTTACCTGCAGCCCAAGGCCTGCTGGTACAAAAGCTGCATAGTATCCTTTGTATTTTGATGCTCCTACACCACCGGTAATAAATGGGCTGATCCAGTATTTATCGGAAGTGAGTTTTACATTACCGGTAGCTACAGCTTCCAGTAATAAATTAGTATTTCCTAAAGATGCTTTTCCGGGAACCGGGTAATCTACAAAAGACCCCGAGATTGAACCTGTAAAATCTATATTATTACTTATCCCCTGTATATAGCTTAATGCAAGTCCTGCAGCCATATCTTTTGTTTGTTTGTATTGCTTTGTACGCAGTACTTCCGACAAACTTGTAGCCCTTAATTTTGCAGCAGTTTTAAAATCATTTAAAATAAAGCTTACTCCTAAAGCAGGACGTTTTTTGTAATCATCCTGACCAAAGCTATTTATGAACAGTCCAATAGCTAAAAATGAAAATAAGATTTTCTTCATATCTGTTAGTTTACTTAGTTGCGGCAAAAATACTGGCTTAGGTTCAAAACATGAAATAATTTACCCACATTATTGATTTATAATACACGAGGCAGACAATTATTGGCACTAAAGTGCTGCAATAAATATTTTAGGGTGCTTTTTTGCCTAAAACCTCAACTTTTACCCTCGTAAGGCCGGCACCTACATAACCTAATTTAACTGCTGCAGCTTTGCTAAGATCAATTATACGTTTCATCCTGGGGTGCAGCCTGTCGTTTGTTTTTACCACTACCGTACGGCCGTTACGCAGGTTGGTTACCTTTATCCAGGTACCTAAAGGCAACACATTACAGGCACAAGTCATTTTTTTTTGGCTGAAAATTTCGCCGTTGGCTGTTCTTTTGCCTTCAAATTTATTAGCATAAAAACTGGCAAGGCCATACAATACTCTTTTTGATTTGCCACTTTTGGCTTTGGATGCCGTATCGGCCTGTTGGGCAAAAGTTGTTACTGGCGCAATAAAAACAATTGCTGTAATTAACAACAGTATTAATTGTACCAGTGTTTTTTGTGCAGATAAATGTGATTTCATGCAAGCCATTAAAAGAGTTAAAGATTTAAATTAAGTTTATATCCTCACTTTCCGGCAAAGTATTTTTCTCTAAGCACTTTATCTTCTCCGTAAATATCATCATAAAATTTTATTTTTCCATCTTTTCCTTCGCAGCTGAAATAACGGATATAGAGTGGTATCTTGTTTTTTACATCAATGCGATGCCTTTCTTTATTTGCAATCCAGTTTTTTATTGAATCCGTATTATACCTGAGTGTATCGGTTGGCCTTTTATTGGTACTATCATTTCTTACAATATAAAATGCCAGTTTTTCCCATTCCTGCACACGAACACAACCATGGCTTAATGCCCTTGAAGCATTTTTAAATAAATAACGCTGGTTGGTGTCGTGAAGATATACCGCATAAGGATTATTAAAATTAAATTTAAAAATACCCAACGCATTATTATCGCCGCTGCCCTGCATTACTTTATACGGAATACCCTTGGTGTACTTGCTCCAGTTAACGCTGTACGCATCAACTGTTTCTCCTTTTCCGTTTACTAATCTTAAGCCAAGCTTTGCCAGGTACCCCGGGTTGTTTTTTAATTTAGGCAGGTATTGTTTTGCAATAATGCTGGTAGGCACCGTCCAGGTGGGATAGGTTACCATATCTGTTATGGCACTGTTCAATAAAGGTGTTCTTGTTTCGGGCTTACCACAAATCACTTTCGACTCCAGTGCAATGGTATCGCTGTCCATCACCCATAAATAATACCCCGGCAGGTTTACCCAAATATATTTTTCCGGCATTTTTTCCGGTAATTGCTTATACCTGTCGAGTGTTATGGCTATTCTTTTAAACCGCTCTGCATCACTTGTGTTTATTATTTTTATTAATGAAGTCGAAATTTTTCCATCTGCTTTTAAGCCTTTTTGCTTTTGGTATTTTTTTACCGCTTCATTTAATTGTGCCGAATCGGGAAGTTTATTTGTAAATGATATTGCATTGCTTTCATTTAAACGTTTTTGAAAGGTTTTAATAAAGAAAAGCGAGTCTTTTGCATCGCCTTTTTTATATGGATAAGTTACATAAGTGTAAGTGCGCCTGTCCATGCTGTCTAAAAATCTTTTTATTCCTTTTTTTAAATCCCAATAACCTTTATGTACCGGCTGTACAGCATTTACTAAGGCTGTTAATTGTTTTGTTTCTATTAACCTATTCAGATTATGTATAAAAAAATCTTTGCCGGTAACAGAATCCTTATTGATGGTAATACTATCGGGTTGCAGGCGTCCCTGTTTTAAATCTTTAATTAAACGCATGAAAGCATCTGTAAACATCAGGTCGGCCCTGGTCCATAAAGCTGCATCCATTCTTGCCAGTGAATCAGTATCTAATTTATTTTTTAATGCATTTAAATTTTTAAAATGATAATCTTTAGGAAAAAGGCCTTCCAGTTCTGCGTTAGCAATAAGTGTATATAAAGAATCGGCCAATGGCTGCCATTTTTCTTTACTGCTCCATACAGGACCGTAACCGGTGCTGCTGTAAAAATTATTTACAATGTCCGAAAGGTTAAGCCGGATACTGTCATCAACTTTCCCTGTATTATTAATAGCAAATTCCAGCACAGCTTTAATATTTTCCGCAGCTTTTTTATCCATATGTTCCGGGTCCTCTACTATTTGTTTATCTGCAGGCGAATTACTGCTGTTACAGGATAATATGAACAGGCATAAAATAATAACTGTGATCTGTAAATAAGGGTTTCTGGTGTATAGCATATATCGGGTCAAAAAATTTGTAACTTGAAGGGCAGTTTAGTTTTTATTGAGGACTATAGCGTAAAGATTATGAACAAGATAATACATAGCATTCAATTATCGTTAATTTACAGTGTTGTTTTTTTATTAACACCGCTTGTTGCTGCTGCACAGGATAGTACGTTAAATAAATACGGGCTATGGGTAATCAGCAAAGCAAAACAGTTGCAAAAAACCGTACTGCAAAACCCGGCAAAACAAATGATGGATATTAAAAACAATATTCCGGATGTGGTTTTGGACTTACGCTATGCAGGCACCAATAATTTTATGCACAAAAAATTATACCCTGCAATTACCACTACTTATTTACGCAGGCCTGCTGCCGATTCACTTAAAGCAATTCAAAAGCAATTAAACCAATCGGGTTTTGGTTTAAAAATATTTGATGCTTACCGTCCGTATGCGGTAACAGAAAAAATGTGGGAGCCTGCACAGGATGACCGATATGCCGCAGACCCAAAAAAAGGCAGCGGGCATAATCGTGGTGTGGCAGTTGATGTTACCATCATCAACCTTACAACAAAAGAAGAGTTGGATATGGGAACAGGCTTTGATAATTTTAGTGATACAGCCCATCATGCATTTAATAATTTGCCCGAAGAAATTTTACAAAACCGGCTGTTGCTGAAAACAGTAATGGAACAACATGGGTTTAAAGCATTGGACACCGAATGGTGGCATTACAGTTTACCCAATGCAAAAGACTTTGAACTGATGAATATTCCATTTGATACTTTTACAATAAAAGAAAAAATTAAAAAAAATAAACTACCTGTAAATGCTAAAAGAAACACTGATTGAATTATTTGAAAGAGACCTGGAAAGGCTGACAACAGAAATAAATTTATACAAAGACGAAGATAATTTATGGCTGTTAAAAAAAGGCATTAGCAATTCTGCCGGTAACCTTACCCTGCATTTATTGGGTAATTTAAATCATTTTATTGGTGCCACACTTGGGCATACCGGCTATGTACGCCGCCGTGAAGATGAATTTAAATTAAAAAATATTCCCCGGGCAGACCTTATTACCAATATTGAAAATTGTATGCTGATTGTAAAAATAACTTTAGACAAATTAACTGCAGCAGATTTTGAAAAAGATTTTCCGGTAGAAGTATTCGGGAAGGTTTCGAAAACAGATTTTATACTCACACACTTAACAACACATTTAACCTATCACCTGGGGCAGATCAATTATCACCGGAGATTACTGGACTAAACAATTACTCTTTTAATATGTTGCGACAGTAACATAAAATCAGCAATTACCAATGCTGTTACCGCTTCTACAATAACAGGGGCTCTTAACGCCACACAAAGATCATGTCTTCCTTTAATAGAAAAATCTTCTGTTGTTCCTGTATCCCAGTTTAAACTGTTTTGTATTTTGGGTGTGGACGATGTGGGTTTTACTGCTAAACGGAATATTAATTCGTTGCCGTTACTGATGCCTCCTACTATCCCTCCTGCATGATTGGTCCTTGTTTGTCCTTCCATATTTTCAATAGCATCGTTATGCTGGCTGCCAAACATTTTTGCTGCTGCAAAGCCGGTACCAAATTCAACACCACGTACTGCAGGTATTGCAAAAAGTATATGTGATAAAACTGACTCCACAGAATCAAAATAAGGTTCGCCCAAACCAACAGGCAGCCCGTTAACTTTACATTCAATAATACCGCCTACAGAATCTTTTGCATCAATTCCCTTTTGCAAACCTTTTTCAAGATCGTTTTCACCTGCTATTTCGGTAACAGCTGCGTTAAAATTTATTGCCGGCATCAGTTTTTTTGCAATAGCACCTGCAGCAACAATACCTGTTGTAAGCCTTGCACTAAAATGTCCGCCGCCACGGTAATCTTCATTGCCGCCAAATTTTTGATGTGCCACCCAGTCAGCATGTCCGGGGCGGGGGATGCTTCTTTGTTTATTATAATCTTCGCTTCTTGTATTTTTATTTTCAAATAAAATAGTAATTGGAAAGCCCGTTGTTTTTCCATTAAATATGCCCGACTTAAAAATCGGGTAATCTTCTTCCTGCCTTGGCGTGGCGCCTTTTTGTGTCCCCCCTTTTCTTCTTTCCAGGTCGGGCAATAAATCTTCAGGCGCTATTGATAAACCGGCAGGGCAGCCATCAATAGTAATGCCTACACACTCGCCATGCGATTCGCCAAAAATATGTACCCTGAATATGCGCCCAAAAGAATTCATCGTAAAAATTTAATTTATTAAAGATACATCAGCATTTAACAATTGTAAGTGTTCATAAAAATCGGGGTAGGATTTATTAATAGCCTCTGCCTCTTCAATTGCAGTTTCACCAACTGCATTTAATGCGGCAACAGCACAAGCCATGGCAATACGGTGATCGTGGCGGGAATGAACAACAGCACCTTTTAAACCCTGGCCTCCTTTTATCATCATCAGGTCATCCTGCAAAATTATCTCCACGCCCATTTTTGCAAATTCTTCCTGTAAAGTTAATCCCCTGTTACTTTCTTTGTGTGCCAAACGGCTAACACCTTCAATAACAGATGTACCATTGCAATAAGATGCTAGAGCTACTAAAGGCGGAAAGAGATCCGGACAATCTGTTGCATTAAAATGAAAAGGCTTCAAGGCACTTAAGCCTGTTACCGGTGGAGCAATTTCAATTTGTTTTTCTTCAATTGAAATGGTGGCTCCACTTGCAATGATAGCCTGTAAAATTGCTTTATCTGCCTGTGTAGAAAACGGATCCAATCCTTTCACCACAATCTTTCCTGCAATGGCTCCTGCTACCAATAAAAATGCACCACCGCTCCAGTCGCCTTCTACTGTATAGGTCTGTGGTTTATGGTTTGTAGTTTGTGGTTTGATGGTGAAAGATTCGTAGTTATTGTTTTCTATTTTGTAACCAAATTCTTTCATCACTTGTAAAGTGAGATCGATATAAGGTTTGCTTTTTAAATTATTTACAGTAATAGTTACAGGTTTTGTTGCTGCTTTTCCAAAAGCGAATAACAAGCCTGTTAAAAACTGAGAGCTTAACGAACCATCAATAGTAATATCTTTTGGTTGCAATGGCCCTTTGATTGTTATCGGCAGCATTCCTTTATTCGATTCAATTGCAATATCCAGTTGCGGAAATATTTCATCAAAAAAATCCATCGGCCGTTTAAGCAAACTCCCAGTGCCGTTAATGGTGATTGATTGATTGCTTAATGCAGCAATTGGCGTAAACATCCTTATAGATAATCCGCTTTCGCCACAATTGATGCCCCCATCCCCTCCCTCCTTCGTCGGGATAAATTCCGAGGTGAAATTATCGTTACTGCTTACTAATAAGCTTCCGTCTTCTTGTGATAAAACAGAAGCCCCTAATTTTTGTATAATATCCAGTGCTGCCAGATCATCATTACTTTTTCCGGGATTGCTGATAACTGTTTTTCCATTGTGCAGTAAAGCTGCAGCACAGGCTCTTTGCATAGAGCTTTTGCTGGTGGGTGCAGTAAGTATTCCTTTTATTGCTGAGGGTTTAATTACAACTTTCACTATAATATTTCTTTTAAATGTTGATGCAATGCATCCAGATCAACAGGTTTAATAACTGCTTCACCAATCTTATTCAGCAGAATAAAATTCATCGCATTCTTATCCCGTTTTTTATCCATTTTTAAAATCTCAAATACTTTTTGGTAATCAGTTTCCACTTTTACCGGCAAATGATATTTTGCCAGCAACTGAATAATTTTTTTTGTTTCATCAAAATGTAATCCATTTAACTGTTGTGATAAATTACATGCCAGCACCATACCAATACTTATGGCATGGCCATGCAGCAGCTGGTGCATATTTTCTATGGCGTGCCCAATGGTATGGCCAAAGTTCAACAGCTTCCTGTCGCCCTGTTCAAATTCATCTGCAACAACAACAGTTGTTTTAATCGTTACATTCCGCTCAATCAATTCGGCCAGTAATTTATCATTAGTTTTAAAATCATGCAGCGTAAATTTTTCCAGTATGGAAAACAAGGCAGCATCTTTTATGCAGGCATGTTTTATGATTTCTGCAAAGCCATTTACCCATTGTTCATCAGGCAGGGTTTTAAGTATTGAATAATCAAACAATAAAAACTCCGGCTGCTTTATAAGGCCAACTAAATTTTTATATACGCCAACATCCACGCCGTTTTTACCTCCAATTGATGCATCCACCATTGCAAGTATTGATGTTGGGATAAAACCAAACTTCAATCCTCTCATATAAATACTGGCTGCGTAACCGGTAATATCTGTAACCACGCCACCGCCAACACCTACAACAAAAGTTTTTCTGTCTGCTTCAAATTTTATCAACTGCTCAATAATATAATCTGCGGTAGTTTGTTGCTTATGTTCTTCTCCTGCCTTTATTACAATTGTTTTCCAGCCTTCAAATTTTTGACGCTGCAGTTGAAAAACGTTTTCATCAGTAATCAATACAGTATTTTCTTTTGGAACCAATTGTTCCAAATAAGAAAAGTCTGCATCAAAGTAGTAAGTCACTTTTTTATCTGAGAAACTATTTTCAACTTTGGTCATATAAAATCTGTGTTAATCCGATTAATCAGCGTCATCAGTGTTCTATCCCTTAACTATTCATCACTTTATTCTGATGATTGATACTTTCCAGGTGAATGGCATCATAATACTTGGTAATAAATTCTTTACTTAACCCTAATTTATCGCCTTTTAAAAATGCTTTCTCTAAAATTTCATTCCAGCGGTTGGTTTGTAAAATGGTGATATTATTATTCTTTTTGTATTCACCGATCTTATCAGCAATCTTCATACGCTGGCCAAGTATGGTCATTAATTCATCATCCAAATGATTGATCTGTTCACGTAAGGTTGCCAGTGCTGTAACAAATTCTTTTTCGTCGGTATTTTCATGACGCCATACTAAAGCATCTAACATTTCTGCAAATTTTTCCGGTGTTATCTGTTGCTTGGCATCGCTCCATGCATTGTCCGGATCGATATGGCTTTCCAGCATGATACCATCAAAATCAAGATCGATACTTTTTTGAGAAACTGATTGCAATAAAGTTCTGTTACCACAAATATGAGAAGGATCGCAGATCAATGGCATATCCGGAAAACGGCGTTTCATTTCAATAGGCAAATGCCACATGGGTGCATTGCGGAATTCAGTATTACCGTAAGAAGAAAATCCACGGTGTATCATACCCACTTGTTTAATACCCACTTTTTGTAAACGTTCAATACCTCCCGTCCACAATTCTAAATCTGGATTGATGGGATTTTTTATCAGCACCGGAATATCAACACCACGTAAAGCATCTGCTACTTCCTGCACACTAAAAGGATTTACAGTTGTTCTGGCACCAATCCAAAGCATATCCACATCAAACTGTAAAGCATCCTGCACATGTTTTGCAGTGGCTACTTCAACAGTAATGGGCATACCTGTAATTTTTTTAGCCTGCGCCAACCATGGTAAACCTTTGGTACCAATACCTTCAAACAATCCGGGTTTGGTACGTGGTTTCCAGATACCGGCACGTAATATATCCACCTTGCCTGTGTTTGCCAAACGGGTGGCAGTTGCTATAACCTGTTCTTCAGTTTCGGCACTGCAGGGGCCGCTGATAATTAATGGACGTTTGTTCCATTTTGTCTGCATTAAATCTTTCATCGATTGAGTTGCTGTTTGCATGATTGTAAACCCCTATCCCCTGAAGGGGGAAATGTAGGAGATGATTTTTAATTATTAAATAGTTTTTTATTTCCAACATTAGCAATCTTTTTTTTGCCAAATATCTTTTGTCATTTCAAATTTTATTTCAGTCTTGCCATACATCCCTGTCTCCTTCCATCCCTGCTTTCTATAAAATTTTTCCGCTTTGGTACTTGCATCGGTACTTAACCAAACCGTTTCTTTTTGTTGAGTAAAATACCAATCCATCATCGTATCGTGAAGTATTTTACCAATTCCATTTCCTTCAAAATCAGGATGTACAAATAATGCCCAGATATTATTGTCAATTAAATCGGCAATGGCAAAACCAATAATTGTACCATCATTTTCACAAACCCAGCCTTTTCCACGTAATGTTAAATACTCCACACAATCTTTGTCGGTAACCAGGCCGGGGTTACTTAAAACATTTTCTTTAACAGCATTTCTTACCAGCTGTATTTGTTTAATATCATTTGTTTGTGCTTCTCTAAAAATCATAGGCATCCCCAATCCCTCCAAAAGAGGGGCTTTTAAAAACTCTTCATTATTATTATTACTTTCCATTTACTAATTGTACTTTTTTTACGTCTCTATCAATCTTCCCGGCAATCTCCTACCTGGTTCCCCTTTCAGGGGGCGGAGGGGGCAAAATCTTCCTTATTCTATTCGCATTCTCCATCAGCTCTATTAAATATTCCATATTCTCTTTTTCCAAACTGGCTTTAAATTTTCTTAACTGCGAAATATGTTCATTCAATACATCCAGTACATTTTCTTTATTCTGCATAAAGATAGGTGCCCACATAGCCGAATTACTTTTTGCCAAACGCACTGTACTTTCAAAACCACCACCGGCCATTTCAAAGATGGCATCTTCTTCTTTTTCTTTTTCCAACACTGTATTGGCCAATGCAAAAGAAGTGATGTGTGAAATATGACTTACATACGCCGCATGTACATCGTGGTTGGCGGCATCCATATAAATGATGTGCATGTTTACTGCTTTGTAAATACTTTCAACCATTTGCAAAGCAGCTGTACTGCTTTTTTCTTTTTCGCAGATCACACATGCCCTTCCTGCAAAAGCACCTCTTACTGCTGCTTCCGGCCCGCTGTATTCTGTACCCCACATCGGGTGCGTTGCTACAAACTGTTTACGCATCGGGTGCTCACTTAACGCTTCACATAATGCCGCCTTGGTTGAACCTGCATCAACAACAACCTGTTTATCTGTTATCATATCCATGATCTGCTGCATTACCGGTATAGTAGCATCAACAGGTATGGATACATAAATAAAATCTGCCTGCTTTACCGCTTCTTCTAAAGGCAGGGCTTCATCAATAATACCCAATTCAATTGCCTTTGCAATACTTGCAGCAGAACGGCCAACACCAATTACTTTTTTAGCAATGCCTTTTTCTTTCAATGCCAACGCCATTGAACCACCTATTAAACCAACACCAACTATTGCAACAGTGCCCCCATCCCCTCCCGATAAAATCGGGACAGGTGCCGGGGAGTTATTCAGCGTTTCTACTTTTTCTTCAACCATTTTTATTTTTTGAATACCTTTTTATTAATTCTAAAAAACACAACTATTGATTTTGCCCTACCGGAAAACCTAATTACAAATTACTAATTCCTTGATTCTATCAATCGCTGCTTCTATATTTTCTTCTTTACAACATAAACTTACCCTTACATATTTATCGCCTGCATTACCAAAAATGCCACCGGGTGTAATAAATACATTTGCGCCGTATAATACTTTATCGCTTAACGCATAGCCATCTTTATAGCCTGATGGAATAGCGGCCCACACAAACATCCCTGCCTGGTCTTTTGAATAAGTGCATTCCAATAAATCCAGTAATTCAAAAACTTTTTCCCTTCTTACCCTGTACGCTTTATTTACTTCATTATGCCAGTCTTCCTGTAACTCCAGTGCTTTTGCTGCAGCTAACTGGAGGGGTAAAAACATTCCGCTGTCCATATTACTTTTAAAACGCAGCACAGCATCAATTTTTTCTTTAGCGCCACATAACATACCAATACGCCAGCCCGCCATATTATGCGATTTACTTAATGAGTTTAATTCAATCACACAATCTTTTGCTCCTGCCACACTCAGTATACTCATAGGTGAATCATTCAAAATAAAACTGTAAGGGTTATCATGAACGATGAGGATATTATATTTTTTTGCAAACGCAATCAATTGCTCATACATTGCCATTGTGGGCAACTGCCCTGTTGGCATATGCGGATAATTGACAAACATTATTTTTACACGGTTAACGTACAAATTATTTTCTATCTCCTTAAAATCAGGTAACCAGTTATTTTCTTTGGTAAGATTATACTCCATACATTTTCCACCGGCAATTGTTGCAGCACTTTTGTAAGTAGGATAACCGGGATTGGGTATCAGCACAAAATCACCTTCATTAAGGTAAGTCATACAAATGTGCATGATGCCCTCTTTACTCCCTATCAATGGTAATATTTCTGTGTCGGCATTTAAATTAACGTTGTACCATTTTTTATACCATGCGGCAATAGCATTTCTTAAAACAGGGCTGCCTTTATAACTTTGGTAAGCATGTGTATTTGGTTTGGCACTTTCTTCCTGCAATACTTTTATCACTTCGTGGTGTGGCGGCAAATCAGGACTACCAATTCCCAAACTGATGACATTCCTGCCTTCTTTATTCATCGCATCTATCTCTCTCAGTTTTTGAGAAAAATAATACTCACCAATACCTTCTAATCTTTTTGCTGTTTCCATACTTTTTTTATTACACGAATTTTATGCACGAATTACACGAATTCATTTGAGTAACACAATTCATTTTTACCATCAGTTACATTTAATTCGTGTAATTAGTGTTTTCAATTCGTGTTATTAATCTTCCCGTTTTTATATACTCCCAATACACTCAATCCATCGGTTAATGCTTCTATTTTTTTTATTACTTTTTTAAATTGCTCAACAGTATCAAATTCCATATCTGCATGAAAAGAATATTTAAAATCGCTGCCGGGTATGGGCATACTTTGCAGTTTGGAAAGATTAATGCCTTCTTCTGCAATCTTTGTAAGCACTTTGGCTAAACTACCTTTAGAATGATCGGTAAAAAAATTGATAGAAGCTTTATCAGCACCTGCAATTTCGTTTACAACATCCTGTCTTTGTAATGCTAAAAACCTGGTGTAATTGTTTTTCAGTGTGTGAATATTGGGAGCAATCATATTAAGTGCGTATAATTCCCCTGCCAGCTTACTGGCAATTGCTGCAATATGTTTGCTTTTATGCTGATGTACATGTTTGGCACTTAAAGCGGTATCCTCAGTTTCCACCAGCTTCCAGTTGTATTTATCTAAAAAGCCAAAACATTGCTGAATGGCCATGGGGTGAGAGTGTACTTCTCTGATATCATCCAGCGATACGCCGGGATTAACCAAAAGGTTTTGTTTTATCTGCAGATAAATCTCTCCCACAATTTTCAAATTACTTTTCAGCAATAAATTATAATTGGGTAAAATGCTTCCGGCTATGGAATTTTCTAT
>JAYVJU010000124.1:0-2264 GCA_043769035.1 Ferruginibacter sp. | reverse complement strand
AACAGTATTAACGTAATTACTGTACAAATGGTTTAATAAAAAAGGGCTTTGTTTTACCAAAGCCCTTACAATTATTTATAGAGTATTTCGTAGTATTCCTGTGCCATCCGGTTACTGTCAAACTGAAACCGAACATCCCTCATACCATTTTGTGTGATCTGCCTCCATACTTCATGATTATCGTAGTACAATGGCAGCACCTGATTTTCCAGTATTTCGTACAGCTTGTTCAGATCATATTCATCCTGCTCATGCACACTTATACTTTCGTAATCAATTGGCGGTACTACAAAACCATTATTACCATGATTGATAAATTCGCAGATCCAGCCATCGTTGGTGCTGCAGTTAACAGCTCCATTCATAGCTGCTGTCATTCCGCTTGTTCCGCTGGCTTCTCTTGGCACACGTGGATTATTCAGCCAAAGGTCGGATGCTTGTTTTAAGCGTTTACTCAATCCCAGTTCGTAGCCGGTACAAACTGCTACATTACTGTAATTTTTACTTAAATGAACCAGGTTATTAAAATCGCTGATAGCAGGATAATCAACCGGGTAAGGTTTACCTGCCCAGATTATTTGAACAGGATATTTTTTATTGCTTAACAAAGCTTCAAACCTTGCCAGATCTCTTGTTAATAATTCTGCTCTTTTATAACCTGCAAAACGGCGTGCCCAAACAATGGTAAAAATATTAGGGTTAAACCATTTACCGGTTTGGTCGGCCACCACATCAAAAGCTCTTTTCTTTAAAAATTTTTTTCTGTCATCAAACCCTGCATCATTATTTTCATTCATAAAATGATACAGCTGCTTATCTGCCCAATACATCCAGTTTTGTGCATTGGTAATGGCTTTTATTTCGCAAATACCTTTATACCTGCCCCACATTTTACGGCTAACCTCTCCATGCAGCTGGCTTACACCGTTGGCAAGTTTTGCAAAACGAAGCGCCGCCAGCGAATGATTGAACTGGTCACCTTCCATACCCGTAAGTTTCCTTACATCATCCAGTTTCATACCGCAGAAGTAACTCATTTTTTCACAAAGAAAAATATCATGCTTTTCGTTTCCTGCTTCTTCCGGTGTGTGTGTGGTAAATACCATTCTCTTTTTAACCTCTTCTGCACTGCCATATTTCTTATACAAATAAAAAGCCGAGCTTATTGCATGTGCTTCATTTAAATGGTACAGCTCCGGATTAAAATTTAACAGGTCAATTAATTTTGCACCGCCAACACCCAGCAAAATAAACTGGGCCACCTTGGTAGCAACATTAGCATCATACAGGCGATGTGTAATGGTTTGAGATACGTAATCATTCTCTGGCAAATCTGTACTCAACAAAAACATTGGAGCACTTTTAAAAGTTTCGGGATTTAAATACCACGCTTTAACCCAAACCGGGTGTTCGTGAATTTGAATCTGAAATTTAATGCCGGTATCTTCTAAAAAATTATATATTTTTTCATTCCACTGTACCTGTAAAGTCTGGTCCTGGTTACGAGCCTGGTCATAGTATCCGTATTTCCACAAAATACCAATACCAATTAAATTCTGCCGCAACTCATAGGCACTACGCATGTGTGAGCCACTTAAAAAACCGAGGCCGCCACTATAAATTTTTAGAGGTTGGTGTACAGCAAATTCCATTGAAAAGTAAGCAACACGTTTGTTAAAACGTTCATCAATTGAATACGGGACTTTGAAATTGGTAAAACTCATTTTGAAATTTTCTTTATTGAGGACGCAATATAAATGGAAAATTCAGTAAAACCGAGTGCTTTTTAAAAATGTTGTGTACTATTTACACCGCCATTTTTATTACAAACTGCTTTACTGTGCTATTTCTTTATTACAATTTTAAAAACTGCAATAGTTATTTTGTTACGATTAAAAACGGGCCACACATCTACCTGATTACTACTATTGCAAAAACGTTTACCGTGCAGGTAAACTTATTACTGAGTAACAATTATTGATACGGCAAAGAAAGAAAGGTAACCCTGTAAACAGGTCGTTATCCGTAATAGATATACACAATTTTATATGAAATGTTTATAAAATAATACCTGTATTCTACAACCCGTTTATTAGAGACTATTTAAAAAACAACTTATAACAAACGTTTGCGCTAATGAATATCTAATTTTACAATTTGCTTCTTATGCATTCAACAGCATATCACTATAAGATACAGCAATGTAGTCTGAAGCTTTTATATCGAAAAAAGCAGCGTAGTAGTCGCATTGCGCTCTAAGTTTG
>JAYVJU010000123.1:0-18530 GCA_043769035.1 Ferruginibacter sp. | reverse complement strand
ATAGAGAGCCTTAAAATTGTACGCAGTTATGGCGGCTGGACGAGTATTAACTATTTTGTTTTTCCCGGCATGACGGATAGCATTGAAGAATATGAAGCCTTGCGTAAACTGATAAAAGAAACCGGCCTGTGCATGATACAATGGCGCAATTTTAATATTGACCCCGACTGGTACCTTGGTAAAATTGGTGTTACAGAAACAGGCGAATGCATGGGTGTAAAACAAATGCAGGAATTGATACGTGAAGAATTTCCCGATTTAAAATTTGGCTATTTTAATCCTTCAATGGAAAGGATTAAAGGAAATTTTGAGATTGATTTTGCACATTGATCTTTGTTGCTCCATCAGTAATGCCATTTAACATTATGTGTTACTTAATCATATTTTTCCCCAAAACTATTTAAATGATACCATGAACTTACAGGACAGGTAACAAAAATCTTTTGCTTACTGTATCAATTTTTTTAGTGTTACTTCTTTTTATCTTCTTTTTTGAGCTTGATTTTGCCTGCATTTAAAAACAAAATGTCAAATGTGTGCAAATGAATTTTGAAGATGATATACTTAATAACCGCCAGCAAAATGTGTACTACCTTTTTCCAGAAATAAACAGCAGCTATTGCCACTATCGTCCAGATAATGGTTACAGTAGTTAACCCGTTTAAAAATGCAAGGATTTGTGTTTTATATAAAATGAAAATAAGTATCAATACCAGTAACAATATTACAGGCAATACAATTGTAAAAAGTTTTGGATAAGCCTTCCACCAATACCGGAAAATTTTAAAAGCATTTTCATTACTGTGTGGCATCAGTTTTTCAGCTTTGTCCATATTGCCGGTCTCAGTCATTGCTAAAAAGTACCAGTTTTCTTTGGCTTCTTCACAGGCACCGGTAGTAATGCCATACGTATCGGCTATTTCTTTATTCATTTGCCTGTAACCATCATACATCAGCATATAACATTCAGTGTCGTTGAACGAATCAAGGTCTGTCCTTACTTCCGATAGTTGTTGCTGCATTTTTTTATCAATACCATAATCTGTTCTGTCGAGCTGGTTACTTACTTCGTTGTAAATTAATTTGCGTGGAGGGTCTTTACAATCCAGCCAGTTTCTTGGAAAAGCTGTAAGGTCTTTTCTCAGGTGTACCACCGATATGCTTTCAATCTGCGATGAGAACCTGCGGTTTTTTATATCCATAAATTCAAGTTCCCTTACTCTTTCCTGTACCACAACATCCGCCCGGTAAAAAACACTCAGGTCGTTGGGTGTTTCTTTATCAATCGAACTTAATTGCCCGCTGCCATCGCTTATGATCAGGTTTTTACATTCCTGTTCCAGCAGTGCAGCAACACCCTGGTTTTCGTGATAGCCGCCGTCGATAAGCTGCAGCTCCATATCCTGGTAAAGATCCTTCATTGGCAATGCCCTGAAAACAAATGGTACACATGAGGAAGCAGCTACTGCATAACCCAATCTGAAATCCTGGTATCCTTTTGGTGCTTCCGGATAGTACATCCTTCTCAGCCTTGGTTTAACATCAATATCCGGCTGCATATTGCCCGGTGGCACACCCATCCATTTTGCAGTAAACTGAAAGTTGTGGCCTGTGTTTAAACTGGTGGCATTAAGCACCAGCTGCGGCACTTTATTTTTTCTTTTCCAGTTGTCATATTGAATTTCGAAATTTTTTGGGTCATCTGCAGGCTCAATGATCAATTTACTCATTGTTATTTTTTCTGCTTTCTTATTATTTGCTGTTGGTACTTTGTCTGGCTGCAAAGGGTCATATTGGTTTGCTATGGTATAAAAATACTCTTCGTACAGTTCTCCCATCTTGTGGGTACGTGTGTAAGTGGATTTCATCATCCTCATATTGTCGAAAAGATTTGCAAACATTCTTGAGCGCAGGTTTTTTTGTACGCCTGATTTAAAATGCAGCTGCATGTATTTTATAATGCTGATATAATCCTGTGTGGTTATTTCGTTATCCGGTTTTTTTTCAAGCAGGTTTTTAAGGCAGAGATAATAGAATGTTCCTGCAATGGATCCGCCGGAAACACAGGAGATAACTTCGATATGGCGCAGGAGGTCATTTTCTGCAAGGCTGGCCAGCACACCGATGTGGTATAACGCTGCCCGGTGGCCGCCACCAGAAAGTCCAATGCCGTATTTACCTTTTTTGGGTTTTAAATTGCTGCTGCTGTCATCAGCCCGGGTTTGGTTTTTACCATATAATAAAGTAGAAATGATTTCATTTTTAATTTCTTTACTGGTGTTATTGTTTTTGTACAGGAGCAGGGCAGTGTCAGTTATATTTTGTGCAGCCAGAATAGTAAAAATGGTTTGCTGCAGTTCGCTTATAGCGATAAGTTGTTTTGCTGCCGATCTTGTTTTCCATTTATTTATATTTTTAAGGTTATTCATTTTATCCATTGCCAGTTTGGCCTTATCAAATTCAAAAATGCCAAAATAGGCTTCTATTAAAGTGGCGTAAACAAAATACTCATCAATAACACCTTCCTCGCCTTTGTGGTTTTGTAAAAAATTACTAAGATCATTTTTCAATGCTGAAGGATCGTTTTTATCTGCTATCTTATCTATAATAAATTTTCGAATGCTGATGGCAGCAGATAAATTTTCTTTAACATCATTAATATCTATCGTTCCTTCACATTGTTCTAATTGTTCTTTTGCCAGCAGTTCGTTTACAAAAGCTGCATTAATGCCGGTATAACCAAAATCGCAATCAATGTTTTTAAAATCATACGGCGGCTGCTGGTTAATAAATGCTTCCCATAACTGATAACCCTGTTTGTAACATTTAAGGGAGATCAGCAGGTTTTTAAACTGCCCGTCAAACTCCCAGCGGCGTTTATAAATAGCACCTTTTAAACCAAACGTTTCGCAGGTATTTATTGCTTTGTTTTTTTCAAGCTCTTTAAGTTCTGCCAGCGCTTTGCCAAATCTTACAGCCGAAGGTAATGAGTGGTCTTTGTAAATCATTTTCACAAAGCCCTGCTTTTCATGATCAGGTATTTCTTCGTACTTGTTTTTTTTAATGGTAACTTCTGTGGCATATGCAAACTGATCCTCCTTTTTCAGGGCAGCAAGTAACTCTTCAACTTTTGCTGCACTCAGGTTTACCGAATTGTTCAGGTAGTTTTTTGCTTCGTTTACAAGCTCTTGCTTCGACATTGCGCTATAGTCTTTTTCTTTGTTCATAGTAATGAAGTTGAAAGTTTACAAACAGTAATTAATTGCAGCAGAAATAATAATCTTCGAAGGGCAGGTTATAAAGTTAATTTTTTATTATAATAAATTATAGCATTTGAATAATTAACCGGGTAAACATAAAATGGTTGTAAACAGGCTAAAAAAAATGCGCCACTCCTTAAAGAGTGGCGCACCAAAAAAATACAGTCAACTTATTTCAAAGTTTCATCCAGCCATTTATAAAATTCATGCTGCCACACCAGTGCATCCTGTGCAGTACTTACCCAGTGGTTTTGATCGGGCATATAAACAAATTTACTTTTTATGCCCCTTAGTTGTGCCGCCTGAAAAGCCTGCTGTCCCTGTTCAATTGGTACACGGTAATCTTTACCGCCCTGGTAAATTAAAATAGGTGTGTTCCATTTTGCCACCATATCGCTGGGATTAAATTTGGTAAAACTTTTTTGTGCAGCGGCATTGGTTTTATCCCAGTAGGGGCCGCCTTTATCCCAGTTTTCAAACCACATTTCTTCTGTGGTACCGTACATGCTTCTAAAATCATATACGCCATCATGCGATATAAAACTTTTAAACCGGTTGTTATGAATGCCTGCTAAATAAAAAACAGAGTAACCACCATAACTGGCACCAACACAACCCAGTCGGCTCTTATCAACAAATTTTTCTTTAGTAGCATTATCAATGGCACTTAAATAATCTTTCATTACCTGTCCGCCCCAATCTTTACTTATCTGTTCATTCCATTTAGTACCATGCCCGGGCATTCCCCTGCGGTTGGGTGCTACAACAATGTAGCCATTTGCAGCCATCAGTTGAAAATTCCAGCGGAAAGAATAGAATTGTGTTAATGGCGATTGCGGTCCGCCCTGGCAATATAACAGCGTGGGATATTTTTTTGTACTGTCAAAATCTGGCGGATAAATTATCCATACCAGCATATTTTTACCATCCGTTGTTTTTACAAAACGTCTTTCTGTTTTGCTCATACCAAGCGTAGCATAAGTTGCATCATTTACATGTGTCAGTTGTTTCATATCACCGGTTGCAATATCAACAGTGTACAGTTCGGCTGCATGGTTCATATCTGTTCTTGATACCACCAATGTATTGCCGCTTTGTCCTACAATATTGTTGATATCAAAATCTCCTTTGGTTATCTGGCGAATGATGGGCATCATCTTAGTAAGGCCCGGATAGCTTACTTCAAATAACTGCAGTGTGCCGTTAATAGGCGCCCAGAAAAATAAATTTCTGCCACCTTCACTCCACCGGTATCCTTCTACATAAATATCATCCCGCTGTGCAGTAAGATTCATTTTTGTTACACCGTCAGAAACGATCAGATCCTGTTTGTCGGCTTCGTAGCCTGCACGTTTCATACTTAACCATGCCAGCTCCCCTTTTTTATTAAATGATGGATTGATATCATAACCCGGCATGCCTTCAGTAAGATTTTTTGTTGTACGGGTTTCAATATTGTAAGCATATAAGTCGGTATTGGTGCTTAGTGCATAAGCAGTACCATATTCTTTTTTGGTGCAGTACACTACTTCTTTTCCATTGGGGTTCCAAACAAAATCTTCATCGCCGCCAAATGGTTTTTGCGGACAGTCATAAGGCTCGCCTTTCATCAGGTCAATAGCTTCACCGGCTTTACCGTTTACCATTGGTGCCAGCATTACGTGACCAAATTTTCCATCTTCATAAGTATCCCAATGGCGGTAAGCCAGGTTATCAAAAATATAGACATTCGATTTTTTTAAATCCGGATACGTATCAGCACCTGTCATGTTTTTTATTTTCACTTCATCACTGCTGATGATAAAATTTCCGTCGGAAGAAATCTTATCATTTTTAAGCATACTGTCTGCATTACTTACTGGTATTTGTTCGCCACCGGTAACCAGTACAGCATAAGTTTTTCTGGTACTTTTATTTTCCGCTGCATTGGGTGTTGATACCGAATACAAAGCATATTGCCCGTCTTTTGAAACACCCAGCCCGGTAACTCTTCCTAATTTCCATAATAATTCAGGTGTCATTTTATTTTGTGCAAATGCAATGCTGTAGCTAAATGCAATAAGTATCAGCAATAACTTTTTCATACTAATATTAATTTTTCGTTGTTAATTATTAATTCTTAATTGTCTTTGGATAATCAAATACTAACTGGCAAAAAGTTTTTACACAAACATATAACCTGCTGTCGTCAATCATAAAATCGGGTGTGTGATGTGGCGGTGCATTTTTTGCATCATTAGCCCTTGGCATTCCGCCTATGAAAAAAAAGAAAGCCGGGGCCTTGGTTCCAAAATAGCTAAAATCTTCTGCACCGGTAACCCATTCCATTGCTCTTACATTTGCTGCACCTGCTGCGGCTTGTAAAGAAGGGAGCATTTTTTCTACTAATTCCGGGGTATTGTAGGTCACCAATGTTTTAGTATCAATACTCACTTCTGCAGTTGCATTACTGGCTTCGGCAATTTTTTCGGCAGTTTGTTTTATTCTTTTATGTACATCCTGCTGCATGTCTTTATCAAGGGTTCTTATTGTGCCATCCATAATACATTCTTCGGGGATGATATTGTTTCTTACACCGCTGTGTATTTTTCCTACGGTGATAACAACAGGAGCTTTGGTAAGATCCATTTGTCTGCTTACAATATTTTGCAGGCCTTGAGTAATCTGTGCAGCAATACTTATTGGGTCAACGGCCAGCCATGGTTGTGAGCCATGTGCCGATTTGCCTTTTACTTTTATGGTGAACCAGTCTGACGAAGCCATAAAAGAGCCGGACTTGTATTGAATATCACCCGCAGGTATCATACTTTCGATATGCATACCAAAAATTACATCCACTTTTGGATTATCCATTACACCTTCCTTAACCATTAATGGCGCACCGCCTTCTTCATCTCCCGGCGGGCCTTCTTCTGCCGGTTGAAAAATAAATTTTACAGTACCTGCAATATCTTTTTTCATTGCTGCCAATACTTCTGCTGTACCCATCAGCATGGCAATATGTGTATCATGTCCGCAGGCATGCATTACAGGAACTCTCTGTCCCAGGTAATCGGCACTGTCTTTTGATGCATAAGTAATATTAACTCTTTCTTTTACCGGTAAGGCGTCAATATCGGCTCTCAATGCAATGCAGGGGCCGGGTTTGCCACCTTTTAAAATAGCCACTACACCTGTTTTAGCAACATTTGCTTTTATTTCGAAACCTAAAGTTTTTAAATGTGCAACGATGTATGCCGCTGTTTTAAATTCCCTGTTTCCCAATTCGGGATTCTGGTGAATATGCCTGCGCCATTCCACCAATTTAGATTGAATGGCTAATGCTTTTGCATCAATGATCTTTGAAATATCCTGTGCAGTAACAGCACTAACACAAAAAAATAAAAAAAGCGTTGTAACCAGTTTAAGTTTTATCATTAGAAACATTTTTATTTATATTCTCCAAATACCTGCCGCAATTCATCTGCAATTTCTCCTAAGGTGCAATAGTTTTCTACTGCTTCAACAACAGCAGGCATCAGGTTTTCGCCGCTGATGGCTTTTTGTTTTACCAGGCTAAGAGCAGCAGCAGCGGCTTCATTATTTCTTTTTGCCTTTAAGGTTTTTATTTTATCGGTTTGTATCTGCTGTATACTCTCATCAATTTTAAAAACAGGCGTGGTATTTTTTTCATCAACAGTAAATTTATTTACGCCAACAATTATTTTATCACCACTTTCAATATTACGCTGGTATTCGTAAGCGCTTTTTGCAATTTCATTTTGCATAAAGCCCTCTTCAATAGCATTTACACTGCCACCCATTGTATCTATCTTTTCTATTAACTGCAAAGCGGCAGCCTCCACTTCATTGGTGAGGGATTCTATAAAATAACTTCCTGCAAGCGGATCAACAGTGTCGGGCACACCACTTTCAAAAGCTATAATTTGTTGTGTACGTAATGCAATCCTTGCTGCTGCTTCTGTAGGTAAACTTAAAGCCTCATCGTAGCCGTTAGTGTGTAATGATTGTGTGCCGCCCAGCACCGCAGCAATAGTTTGTATGGTTACCCGGCTGATATTATTTTGCGGCTGTTGTGCCGTTAATGTACTGCCACCGGTTTGTGTATGAAAACGCAGCATCATCGCTTTAGGGTCTGTGGCACCCAGCTCTTTCATAATTGTTGCCCACATTCTTCTTGCTGCACGGAATTTGGCCACTTCTTCAAATAAATTATTGTGGGCATTAAAAAAGAAGGAAAGGCGTTTGCCAAAAACATCGATATCCAAACCTTTTTCCAGCGCTGCTTTTACGTAAGCTTTTCCGTTGCTTAGGGTAAATGCAATTTCCTGTACGGCGGTGCTGCCGGCTTCTCTTATATGGTAACCCGAAATGGAAATGGTATTCCACTTAGGTACTTCTTTGGCGCACCATTCAAAAATATCGGTGATGATACGCATGGATGCTTTGGGCGGATAAATATAAGTACCTCTTGCAGCGTATTCTTTTAAAATATCGTTTTGTATGGTGCCGGTAATTTTTTTAAGGTCCCTGCCTGTTTTTTTTGCCAGTGCAACGTATAGTGCAAGCAAAATAAAGCCACTTGCATTAATGGTCATTGAACTGGAAACTTCTTCAAGGTTAATACCACTGAATAAAATTTCCATGTCTTCCAAACTGTCAATAGCCACGCCAACTTTTCCTACTTCACCATCTGCTAACGGATGATCACTATCATAACCAATTTGTGTGGGCAGGTCAAAAGCCACACTTAATCCGCTTACACCCTGCGATAATAAATAATGATAGCGTTTGTTACTTTCTTCGGCAGTAGAAAAGCCGGCGTACTGGCGCATGGTCCATAGTTTGCCCCTGTACATATCGGGTTGTACACCTCTTGTGTAAGGAAATTCTCCCGGCTGCTCTGTGTTCTTTTGTGCGTTGTCTGTTACTGTATAGAGCGCTTTAATTTCTATTCCCGAGTCTGTAATAATTTTTTTTTCAGTAGCCATAAAAAAAATTTGCCGGTAAAATTTATTTTAGAATTTTCTGGGCTTCATATTGCAATGCTTCCAAAACAATTTTGCTTATATCTGCATTGTCTGTCATTGAATATTCCAGTAAGGCTTTACTTAGTTCCATTGAAGAGGCATTAAACGGTAATGCTGCAGCAACCTGGTTGATCACAAAAATATTCTGGTCTTTTAATTTGGTAATGGCTTTCCACATTTCGGCACTTACATAAATTTGCTGGGTAACATTGTATTCGTATTCGCTTTTTAAAGTTTCCAGTAAGTTAAGCTGCATATCTCTTGCCGTCATTTCTTCAGCATATGTTGCCGATACAAGATTTTTTAATTCAGCTCTTTCGGCATACAACGTAAGTCTTTCATAAGCCTGCAGTTTTAATTTTATGGTTTCATTGTTGATGCCAAGCCTTTCTCTTATTGCCTCTTTCATACCATTAAATTCTGCCAAAAGCCAGGCAATTACAATAAAAAACAAAAATGTTCCAGCAATCTGAACGTCTGCTGCTGTTACTTCTAATAAATACATTTCCCCTTGTTTTAATTAACAAAAATAAGGTAAAGCAACGGCTAAATTTTCCTGCTTTCGAAAAACAGCATTGATGCGCTGTTTTAAATAGTTTATACCTTTGTATAAATTAAATACAACATGCAAACAGCCACAGCAATACCGGTTACTTTAACCCCATCTGCCGTTGAAGAAATTAAACGTTTAATGAGTGCAGAAGGGTTTGACAACACTCAGCAATTGCGTATTGGTGTAAAGGGTGGGGGCTGCAGCGGAATGACCTATGTTTTAGGGTTTGATGCAAAGACTGAAAAAGATGAAAATTTTGAAATAGCCGGTATTCCCTGCATTATGGAAAAATCACACGGCATTTATTTAATGGGTATGGAAGTTGACTGGCAGGGCGGTTTAAACTCCAGGGGCTTTACTTTTAATAATCCCAATGCCAGTAAAACCTGTGGTTGCGGAACCAGTTTTGCTGTTTAATCAAACTACCTGTTTACGCCCTGTATTTCTCCCTTTTCTTTCATGGCTGCCAGGTCTTTCTTAGCAATAGGCATGGGGTCTTCCTGTATAAAACTACTGGCTGCTGTCATTTTCTCCTGGCTTAAACCACTTTGTTTGTTACTCTGGAACTGATTGAATAAAACATAAACAGAATCGGTAGTTACCTGGCTTACTTTATAAAGGGTGTAAGCACCATCTGTTGTTTTAATTTCATAAATATCCCCTGCTTTTGGAGCGGCTAAATATGCTTTATCTCTTTTATCGTCTTCCCTTATTGAGTTAACGAGTAACAGTATCAGCCCGCCAAAAATCAACAGCCCGATATATTGCCAGTACGGTGTTTTAGCGGTTGCTTTCATCTCTTCATACTGGCTGAGCAATTCCGAATGAAATTCTTTTTTATTTAATACCTGTTTACAATGATTGCATTGTGTTACGGCTTCTTTTTTATAAGGGAAAACTGGTATCCAGAAAAGATGAAAGTAACGGCTGAAAGTGTACATTTCCAGGGAATCTTTTGTGCCGCAATGGCTGCACTTGGTGCCGAATAAATTCTGATGCCCGGTTTTGGTTGCTTTGTTTCCGTAAACTATCATTTTGTAATAGGTTTAATTATCGTGAAAATAAGTATACTACATGGATAAAAAAAAACCTGTTATCTTTTTTTGATAACAGGTTTTGTATAACTTAAAAAATTAATTATGCTTTTTTAGCAACAGGTTTAGCTGTAGCTGTGGTGCTGATGATTTCTGCTTCGCCTAATGGTTTATCTTTTGCAAAATCAACCAGTATTGGTGCCGCAACAAAAATTGAAGAGTAAGTACCGGTAATAACACCAATCAACATGGCAAATGCAAAACCCCTTGTTACTTCTCCACCAAAGATGAATAAGATCAATAAGGTTAAGAACACTGTTAATGAGGTCATAATAGTACGGCTAAGCGTATCATTAATAGCACGGTTGATGATGGTGCCTTTTTGATCGGCCTTGCTTCCTTTACTGTATTCACGTATGCGGTCAAATACAATTACGGTATCATTCATACTAAAACCAATTACGGTTAATACCGCAGCAATAAAGTGCTGATCGATCTCCAGCGGGAAAGGAACAATATTTTTAAAGAAGGAGAATACTGCAAGTGTTACAAATACATCATGTAGTAACGCTATAATTGTACCGAATGAATACCTCCAGTCACGGAAACGGATGAAGATATAAATGAAGATGGCGAAGATGGCGAAGATGGTAGCTTTTACAGCACCTCTTTTTAAATCATCAGAAATACTTGGTTGTACTGTTGCAGAGCTTTGAATAGAAGCTTTCTTTGGATCAGGCTTAATAAAATCATTGTAGCTTAAATCGGCAGGTAAAACTTTCTTTAAACCTTCATACAATTTTGTACGTACTGCGCTGTCCGCATTATCCTGGCCTATTAAATAAGAAGTAGTAATATTTAAGTGACGACTGTCGCCTACAGTTTTAATAACAGGGAAGTCTCCGCCAAAAGCAACTTTTAAATCGTCACGTACCTCGTCATTCTTTACAGCTTTTTCAAACTGTACAGTATAACTGCGTCCTCCTTTAAATTCAACACCTTCGTGAAAGCCATTAAAGAATGCACCGATACCAGCTAATAAAACCAGTATAGAAATTGCATAAGCATATTTCCTGTACTCAATAAATTTAAAGTTGGCATGTTTAAAAATACGTTTGGATATGCCGGTAAAATAATTGAAGTGACGTTGTTTGTTTGTCCAGAAATCTGTGATTAACCTTGATACAAGAATACCGCAGAACAAAGACAATACAATACCCAGCATTTGCGTGGTGGCAAAACCTAATACAGGGCCTAAACCAAAAGCAAATAAAATAGCTGCAGTTAAAAATGTAGTAACGTGTGCATCAATAACCGGAGCCAGAGAACGCCTGTAACCATCATTAACCGCATTCTGGTAAGATTTTCCTTTAGTAAGTTCTTCTTTTATCCTTTCAAAAATAATTACGTTAGTATCTACCGCCATACCAATGGTTAATACCAAACCGGCAATACCTGCGGCAGTAAGTGTAGCACCAAAAGCCGTTAAACATCCAATGGTAAATAAAAGATTTAATATTAAAGAGATGTTGGCAACCCAACCACCACTATTATAATAAACCAGCATCAGTATAAATATTACCAGGAATGCAATACCGAACGACATCATACCGCCTTTAATAGAAGCTTCGCCTAAAGTAGATCCTACTACCTGGTCGGCAACAATTTTAGCAGGAGCACTTACTTTACCAGACTTTAAGGTATTTGCAAGGTCAGTAGCTTCATCAACTGTAAAACTTCCCGATATTTCGGAGTTACCACCTTCAATAGCACCATTTACATTTGGAGCTGAATACACAATATCATCCAATGCAATTGCAATCGGTCTGCCTACATTTTTTGCAGTTAACCTTGCCCATGTTCTTGTGCCCAAAGGCGTCATTATCATTTTAATAGCCGGTCTTCCTACTTCATCATAATCCTGACGGGCTTCTTCCACACCTTCGCCTTCAAGCGGGGCTTTTTCTGTACCCGGTTGTGTTTTTACAGCGTATAAAGGATAGAAACGTTGGTTTCCTTTTTCAGATTTTTCTTCTACACCCAATAAAAATTTACAATCGGCGGGCAATGCAGCTTTTACAGCATCGTTTTCAAGGTACCTGAAAAAAGTACCGGTATCCTGTAAAGCAACATTACCAATGGCAGCTACATAATATTGTTTGCCGTTCTTATCAGTTTGTACATCAATTGGGTTGATTACACGGAAGAAAGGCTGTGCATTTTGTTTTGCAAGATTGGTGTCTTTAACTTTTGCAGTATCCGACACGCCATTTAAATAATTTTGTAAACCATCATCTGCAAGTTTTAAGGCACCGAATAATTCATCTATACGGTACACTTCCCAAAATTGCAGGTGGGCAGATCCCGTTAATAGTTTTCTTACCCTGTCCGGGTTATCAACTCCTGCCAGTTCCACATTGATGATGCCTTTATTTTCATCAAGGTTGATATTGGGCTGGGCAACACCAAATCTATCAATACGCTTTAATAATACTTTATAGGTTTCTTTGATGGCTCCTTTTGCAGTTGCAGAAAGTTTACTTGTAACCTGGTCATCACTATCAGTAATTTTTATTTCTTTTCCCTGGCCTGCAAAAAGGGCGGATAATTTACCGCCTCCATTTTGTTCAATGAATGCTTTTTTAAAAAGACTGATATAATCTGCATCACTGTTAACTTTTTGATCAGTTGCCGTTTTCATTGCTTTTAACAATGATTGGTCTTTAGAATTATTACTTAATGATTTTAATAAACCTTCAAGGCTTACATCCATTGTAACACTTATACCACCCTGTAAATCCAAACCAAGGTTCAGCTCATTTTCTTTACACTTTTGGTAAGAAGTACCTACCAAAGGAAAAATTGCTTTGTCTTTTGAAGCCAATAAAATACTGTCTTTCTTAATCTTTACAGCAGCTTTTAATGCATCCGCATCTTTAATATCGATACCGGATTTTTTTACAAGTTTTGTAGCTTGTGCTGTTACGCCACTCTCAAAGCTTCGTACCACCCATGTGTACGACAGTTCCCAAAGTGATATAATAATCAGTGCAATGGTGAAAAACCAAATCAGCCCTTTCAATTTCATAATAGTAAACTTTTAATAGCTATTTCTTCATTTTTAGAAGTGTGCAAAGATAGGGGAAAAACCGATTGACAATTACTGATGGTTAATTTTAGAATTTTACTCATTTTGCACCCTAAATCAACAATATGTTTCGTTACCGCAGTTCGTTTGCTATCATTCCTTTTACTATCCTTTTTTTTAATGCCTGCAGCCCTTCCAAAAAAATTGCACCAGTGGCAGATGTTCCGGTTGCGGTTACTACAGCAATACCTGCAGACAGTATTCAAACTGACCCTTTTTTAGAGAATCTGCTTAAAGCAAATCCTCAATACTTTGCCGATGTGCTTACACATCGTAAAGAATGGAATACCCAGATTATTTATACCCAGATTGACAGGGGAGCTAATGGCATGCCCTCACTTAAAAACTATTATTTTAATGTAAATGCCGCAAATTATTTTTACCCGGCTTCTACCGTAAAACTTCCAGTAAGCCTGTTGGCTTTGCAAAGGCTTAATGAATTAAAAGAAAAAGGGATTGACAAGAATACCACTATAATAACAGAGACCGGCAACAGTTCTCAAACTGCCGTTTATAACGACCCCACATCACCAGATGGAAGGCCCACAATTGCCCAATACATAAAAAAAATATTGATGGTTAGTAATAATGATGCCTATAACAGGCTGTATGAATTTTTAGGGCAGGAGTACATTAATACCGAATTGCATAAAAAGGGATACGAAGATGTGCAATTACTGCATCGTTTACAAATTGCGCTGCCTGCGGCGGAGAACAGGCAAACCAACCCGGTTAAGTTTCTGGATGCAAACAATACAGTTTTGTATGAGCAACCCATGCAAACCAATGCAAAGGAATATGTAAAACGCAACGACAGCCTGGGTAAAGGTTTTTACCAGGGCGGCAACCTTATTGATGGCGCCATGAATTTTTCTGCAAAAAACAGGATCAGCCTGGAAGACCTGCATAACATTTTAATAAGCCTGGTGTTTCCTAAAAAGGTTACTGCCAGGCAACGTTTTAATATTACTGAAGATGACAGGGCATTTATTTTAAAATATATGAGCCAGCTGCCAACAGAAAGTACTTATCCACCTTATTCATCCGATACGGCTGCATACTGGCCTGCCTATTGTAAGTTTATATTATTTGGAGCAGAAAAAGCTGCGCTGCCACAAAACATACGGTTATTTAATAAACCCGGTGATGCTTATGGACAAATGCTTGATGTGGCCTACGTGGTGGATTATGAAAAGGGAGTGGAGTTCTTTTTATCGGCTGTAACCTATTGCAACAGCGACGGTATTATTAACGACGATAAATATGATTATAAAAATATTGGCCTGCCTTTTATGAAAAATCTGGGTCAGGTAATTTATAATTACGAAGTACAAAGGCCTAAACAGCATTTACCCAATCTGTCGGGCTTTAAATTTACTTACGATAAATAACAAAAAAATATTTCTAAGTAATAATAGCATTTGATTGATTTTTTTTAAGCATTAATATTTACTTTTGCAAAATATGCAACTATCTACACTTTTACAGCGATTTAACGAGCCAGAAACCCTTAAAATGGCCAAATTAGGAAGGGAATTAAGAGCACAGGGAATTGATGTTATCGATCTTAGCCTTGGCGAACCCGATTTTGATACACCACAGCACATTAAAGATGCTGCCATAAAAGCCATCAACGATAACTGGAGCCATTATACTCCTGTTGCCGGCTTTGCCGATTTACGTGAGGCGGTGTGTACCAAATTAAAACGTGATAATAATTTAGAGTATAAACCGGAAAATATCATCACTTCCACCGGTGCCAAGCAAAGTTTAGCCAATGCTATTTATGCAGTAGTAGATAATGGTGATGAAGTAATTATTCCTACGCCTTACTGGGTTACATATTCGGAACTGGTGAAAATGGCCGGTGGAAAAGTAATTGAAATCAGGACCACACCAGAAAGTGGTTTTAAAGTAACGCCGCAACAATTTGAAGCCGCTATTACCGATAAAACCAAACTGTTCATGTTCTCTTCACCCTGTAATCCATCGGGTGCGGTGTACAGCAAAGCAGAATTGGAAGGCCTGGTAGCAGTGTTTAGAAAATACCCCAATATTTTAATTATCTCTGATGAAATTTATGAGTACATCAATTTTGTGGGTGGCCACGAAAGCATTGCTCAGTTTGATGACTTAAAAGAAAGAGTTATTTTAATCAATGGTTTAAGTAAAGGTTTTGCTATGACGGGCTGGCGCCTTGGTTACATTGCGGCCAGCCTAGAAATTGTAAAAGCCTGCGAAAAAATTCAGGGACAACTTACCAGTGGCACTTGTTCTATCACTCAAAAAGCAGCTGTAGCAGCACTTACCGGCGATTTAAAACCTTCGTTAGAAATGACAGAAGAGTTTACAAGAAGAAGGGCAAGGGTAATGGAATTGATAAAAGATATTCCGGGTTTTAAATGCTTTGCACCCGAAGGCGCTTTTTATATTTTTCCTGATGTAAGTTATTACTACGGTAAATCTGACGGTACACAAACAGTTGCAAATGCTGCAGACTTTAGTATGTATCTTTTAAATACCGCTAATGTTTCTTCTGTAATGGGAGATGCTTTTGGTGAACCCAACTGTGTACGTTTTTCTTTTGCCAACAGCATGCCTAATATTGAAAGGGCATGGGCAAGAATTAAGGAAGCGCTGGCGAAATTGAAGTAGTAATTTAAAACAAATTCTTACAAGGAACAGTAATAATAAAAAAACTAAAGCGAAAAATCTTCTATTAAAAAGCAAATTCTTCTTAAAAGCCAGTCAGTGTAACTGCCGGTATTTATTTTCTTTGTTTTGGAAGCTTTGTACAATACTTCTCCTTTTTCTTCTGATAAACTGGAAGTATTGTAGTCACGGTAATTTTTTTTGACTTCCACTTTTTTACCATTTGACAAATAAAATTCTGTTGCAGTAATAGTATTTGTTTTTTTATCCACGAAAGTTGTTGAAGGAGTGGAATTTGTGGTTGTTGTAAGCGAATACCTGTTGCTTTCTGTATAATTATTCACTTCGTAAATCAGGCCAATCTTTTTTCCATCCTGCATTATAATTCTGTCGTTTAATATTTTTACCGGTTTACTGCGGTCCCGTTTAACCTGCTGCGAAAAACTTCTTGTTTCATCAAGGTAATCTTCAAAAGCTTTTATTTTTACCGTAAGTGCTGCAATACCTGGATAAGTATGCCTGAATTTCGATAAGGCATCTGTATTTAATTTGTTATTACTAATTAAATTATACTCTTTTATTAAATTAGCCAGTACTAGAGAAAAAGCTTCATCTTCCACATAAATTGCTGTTGTATCACCGGTAGAAAAAGCAAATTCGTAATAAAAGAAAGGTTGCAGCTCTTCAACGGGAGCTTCAAATTTAATTACTTCGGCTTTAAGTAAAAGTTCTTTAGTAAAATTATATACTTCAATATTATAACGTGGAGTTGATTTACTCAGTTCCTTATAATAAAGCGCCACAGGTTTATTATCTATATAAATTACAGAATCTGTAAGGGTTACATTCTGTGCATACAAAACTGCAGCAGAAAAAAAAGAAAAGAGTAGAAGTATATTTTTTTTCATAGACTAAATTTTCTTTACTGTGTATTTATTGATTATAACTAAATACAATATAAACCTTAAAAAAGAATCCACCACTTCTGGTGAATTCTTTAACATTATCTTTTAAATAGTTTAAAAAGTAAATCTTGCAGAAAAACCAATGCCTTCGGCAGCAAATCCAACTTTAGAAATAATATTCAATTCGGGTTTCCAATCTAATGTAATATTGAGTGGTATTTGTGGAAACTTGTAATCTAAACCAATAATGCCTGCTGCGCCAACATTGCTGCCACTGTTATTAAAGCCAACATAGCCACCAAAACCAATAAGCCATTGCAGGTTTTCTGTTGACAGGGGTTTATGAATTTCGTACAAACCGCAAATGCCCACACCATCGCCAAAACTTAAAATACCTTCAATAGCATTGTTGCCAATAAAATGTTTGTAGGTAATGCCACTTTTAATTGCCGGTACAGATGAGCCAAGCCGTACACCAAGTGCATCTTTGTAACTGCTTTCGCTTTGTGCTTTTGTGTTTAGGGTAATTGCAATAACTGCAATTACAATCAGGAGTAATTTTTTCATGGTAATATTTTTTTGAAAGCTTTATCGAAAACAATGCCAACATAGTACCGGCACTTACGCTAAACGCAGCAAACAGAATTTTGTGTGTTAAGGATATGTAAAAAATAAATGCAGGAAATTATTCAAACAATTCCAGTTTGTTTTTCGGCCTTCTGGCATCATGCCATTTAAAACCTTTCAGTAGTTTTTTATCGGCAGGTATCTGGCGTATGGGATACATTACACCATCAACATTGTTTATAAATTTTACTTTGTTCAATTCTTTTTTTACAAAAAATATATCGATCACATCACCATTGCTGCGGTTCATACCTGTATAGGCACTGTCATCATCCTGCGGATAAAAAATACTTTCTGCAGGCGTGCCTTTTACCTTTACATAATCAATAGTGCCATCTTTAAAATAACCATTAAGTGTACGTCCGCCAATTTGATTATATAAATTTTCTGCTGTTTTATTTATGATTAAACTATTAAAAAAAACATATACCTGTTTTGGCTTTTGATTTTGGGTGTACATATAAATAGTATCACCGGTAACCTGTGTTTGTGCATTCCATACAACAGGCTGGCCAAATAACTGGAAAATGGAATCCTGGGTAGAGTAGTAGAGGCTATCACTCACGGCTTGCAACGAATCGTTGAAAATGCGTACGTGGTGAAATGCCAGGAAATAACGTATAGCTGTATCAGGTTTATTCAGGTTAACAACCATTGTTTTTTTACCGGAATCTGTTTTTGTAGTTTGTTGTACTGCAAGGCTGTCGTTTTTTTGTTGCGCCGCAGTTTTAATGCCGGCACTATCAGCTTTATTGAGATTAACAACAGCAGTCTTTTTTAAAGTATCAACTTTTGTAACCTGCTTTTTTTCTACGCTGTCATATTTTCTTAAACCGGAAAATAAAGTATCGGCAGCAATATAAGTGCTGTCGCCATCTTTGTGTAATATCATTACCGGTTTATTATAAGCTAAAAACGAATTCTCCTTTGTATTAACCTCAATATGGTTAGCAATAGTAGTAACCTGGTTTATGCTGTCAACAACTTTTGCATTGCCATCAGCCGTCATAATTCCTTTTTTATCATCAAAGAAAATTTTATCGCCACTCATCATTCGAGCACTGTCTCTTATATAAGTGCGTTCATAAAAAATAGCTTCACCGGTTTTTAAATCATAAGTGCCCGACCTGGTATCTATAATGCCTTCTTTACTTACAATATGGGTTGGCGAAATAAATGTAGCAATGCTGTTGGTAACATTGTATATCATGCTATCCGTTCTTATATCATATTTTGGGTCGACAAGGTGTACATTTTTTTTAAAAATTACATCTTTGGTATCGGCATAGTAAACACCTTCGTTACTGGTTAAAACAGTTTT
>JAYVJU010000122.1:0-6329 GCA_043769035.1 Ferruginibacter sp. | reverse complement strand
GGAAGATGCTTTTTTGAGAACACTGGATAAAGGATTGAAGAGAATTAATGATGTGGTATTAGGTTTAGATTTAGGAACAGACTCAATTGGGTGGGCATTAAAACAAGTTGATGACACAATAGATACTGGCGTAACGATAATTCCAGAAGATAAAACCAAGAATGAACAACGTGTTGAAAATCGTCAAACAAGAAGAACTGAAAATAGAAAAAAAATTGCTGGTAAAGTTGCATTTGAATTGCTTGACACATTTGGATTTCCATTGGATTTAACCAAGTTGATAGCTGCTGAAGAGGGATTAATTGTTGACGAGGAAGGTTTTGAAAAAGAAATGCAGGAGCAAAAAAACCGCAGCCGTGCGGCTACAGCAATGGAAACTGAAGACTGGATAACAGTAAATGATATTCCCTCTTCAAAATTTGTTGGATACGATAGCCTGGAAACAAAAAGCAAAGTTGTTAAGTACAGAAAGGTTAGCGGTAAGGGAAAAGAATTGTTTCAAATAGTTTTAGATACCACGCCGTTCTATGCAGAAAGTGGCGGGCAGGTTGGAGACAGTGGCGCACTCACCATTCACGGCTCACCACTCACGATAACAGATACTAAAAAAGAAAACGACCTGATCATTCATTTTGCAGAAGCCATTCCTGCTGATTTAAGTGGTGAGGTAATTGCAAAAGTTGATGCAGCAAGAAGAAAAGAAATCACCGTTCACCATAGTGCAACACACCTTATGCATGCTGCCTTACGTAATATACTGGGCAGCCATGTTGCACAAAAAGGAAGCCTGAATAATGAAGAACACCTGCGTTTTGATTTCAGTCATTTTGCAAAGGTTACCGATGCAGAACTGGCAGCTGTTGAAAAGCTGGTGAATGAAAAAATACGGCAAAATATTCCGGTTGTAATTAAGGAAATGAAAAAAGATGATGCGGTAGCTTTAGGTGCGATGGCATTGTTTGGCGAAAAATATGGTGATGTGGTACGTGTGGTAATTATGGATGAAAATTACAGCATTGAATTATGTGGTGGTACTCATGTTGGCTACACCGGTGAACTTGGCCTGTTTAAAATAAAAAGCGAAAGCGCTGTGGCTGCAGGTGTAAGAAGAATTGAAGCAGTTTGTGGAGCAGCGGCAGAAGAACTGGTAAATGACCAATCTGTGCTAATCAGTGCCATCCGTGAGCAATTAAAAAGCCCTAAAGACATCAGTAAGTCAATAGAAAATTTACAAACAGAAAACGCTTCGCTTAAAAAACATATTGAAGTACTGGAAGCAAGGCAACTGGTAATTATAAGAAATGATTTGTTACAAAAAGACGAGATCATTAATAACGTAACTTTTATTGGCGACATTGTAGAAGTTAGCAGCGCCGATAATTTAAAAAAATTATGCTTTGATTTAAAATCTAAATTGAACGACTATGTAGCGGTACTGTGCTGCAATATAGATGGTAAACCATTTGTTGCTGTTGGCATCAGCGATACCGTGGTAGCCGCAAAAAAATTAGATGCCGGTAAAATTATTAAAGAGCATATTGCCCCATTAATAAAAGGTGGTGGCGGCGGACAAAAAAACCTGGCTACTGCCGGCGGTCAGGATGTGAGTGGATTGAAAGCGGTGATTGAGAAGGTGAAATCGTTATTATAAAAACCAACAACATGAAATACATTCTTCTTGTATGTCTTGTACTTTTAAGCAATATATCTAATGCATGTTTAAATGAAGAGCATGTAACAAAATCAGGTAAATCAACTATAGATGCTTTTACGCTGGGGGATTTAAGGCTGTATAAAAATCACAATAAAGCTGAATTGGAACTTGCCATTAAAAATCTATTGTCAGAAAAACCGGTAACGGAAGAAGATATACTTTCTACACAAAATAGTATTGCTGTTGTTTATATCAAATTAGGTAAGCTTGCCGAAGCTGAAGCAATATTACTGCAACTGCTAAAAAAACATCCCAAAAATTACAGTGTAACTATTAACCTCGGTACTTTATACGAGTTACAGGGAAAAAACGCCAAAGCACTTGAGTTTATTAAAAAAGCGGTGGCAATAAATCCGGAATCACACAGCGGAAGTGAATGGTTTCATATCAAAATTTTAGAGTACAAGCTTAAAAATATTCCGGATAATAAAATAGCAGGTGAAAATATTTTAAACCTGTACAGTATTAAGAAGCCTGCAACTGAAATAGCTTATGATGTAAGTTACCAGTTACAGGAAAGGATCCCTTTTACACCAGCACCAACTCTTTTAATGGCAAAAGTTATGCAGGAACTTGGTGATTACCTTGCAGACAGTGTTTCTATTAAGGGGGCTTACGTTATTTATGAAACAGGCATGGATTACGACAGAGATAATATTTTAAAACTTGCTGAAAAAAGAGATGCTCTTAAACCCTATTTTAAAAAGTACAAAGAAAAAATTCCTTACACACGTAATTATTATTTAGATGCGGCTATTAGTGCTCTTGATAATAATAAGGTGGATATAGCTACTTCAGTTTTAGAAAAAGGATTTAATTATTTTAAAGACCAGGAAGAAAAAAGAAGGCAGGCAGAAAGGCAAAAACAATATTTTATTTTTGGAGGAATAGGGTTAGTGGCTATACTGACGGGTTTGCTTTTTTACAGGAGAAGAAAACAAACTGTATAATCAAAACAGCAGTTAATCAATCATGCACATCATCCTTCAAACCCCACGCCTTATTCTGCGCCAATTTACTTTGGATGATGCCGGCTTATTATTAGCGCTCAACAGCAACCCCGAAGTATTAAAATATTTACACGAATCCCTGCTTACAACAGAAGACCAGGCGCTGCATGTTTTACAAAACATCATCTTGCCGCAGTATAAAAATAACCTGGGCCGCTGGGCCATACATTTAAAAAACACCAATGAATTTATTGGCTGGTGTGGTTTAAAATACCGGACTGAGTTAAATGAAATTGATTTGGGTTACCGGTTAATGAAACAGTTTTGGGGAAATGGTTATGCATTTGAAGCCGCAAAGCATACGGTGGATTATGGCTTTAATCAACTGCATTTAAAAACTATTGTTGGCCGTGCCCATATTGAAAATGCCGGCTCTTTAAGAATATTAGAAAAAGTAGGGTTACAGTTTATAAAAGAAGAAGTAATAGATAATTGCCCGGTAAAAACCTTTATGCGCTCAAATATGCACCCGCCGAAGTCGCAAATTACGCAGATATAAAATCTGTTTCTCTGCGACTTCGGCGATATCTGCGGGCAAAAAACCAAAAAAATGTTAAAGCCAAAAAATTATCTGCGAAATATTTCGTAATTAAAAAATCTTACCTACATTTGACCTACTAAACATTTCGTACATAAAATATAAAGTCATGAAGAAATTATTATTGATTGCTGCTGTAGCAGGTTTTGTATCGCTTAGCAATACTGCATTTGCACAGGAAGAAAAAGTAGAGGTAATTGAAAGGAAAGAAGTAAAAGAAAAGAAAGAAGCTAAAGAGGTAAAAGAAAAAAAGGAGAAGAAAGAAACCCAGGAGATTATCATCCGTAAAAAAGGTGATAAAGACACCAAGGTTACAGTTGAAATTAAAGGCGACATGGTTACTATTAATGGCAAACCGCTAAGCGAATTTAAAGATGGTGATATTACCATTAACAAAAGAGATATAAAAGTATGGGATGGAGAACGCAATTTTTCATTTGCACCCGGCGAAGATCTGGAGATGTTTTTTAACGGCCCTGTTAAAATCCCTGTAAACAGAGAAAAAAGAGCTTTTTTAGGCGTAACTACCGGTGTTAATAATGATGGTTCAAATGACACCAAACCCGATGGTGCAGCTATTACCAATATTACCAAAGGCAGTGCAGCAGAAAAAGCAGGCCTTAAAGAAGGTGATATAATAACAAAGATCAACGATAAAAAAGTAGAAGCCCCTGAAGACTTAACAACAACCATCGGCTCTTTTAAACCTAAAGAAGAAGTAACGGTGTATTACAAAAGAGATGGAAAAGAAAAATCGGCCAAAGCTGTATTGGGCGAAACCAACAGCATGGGCTCAATGTCTTATTCATTCAGCAGCCCCAAAACCGGCGTACGCTCATTTACAATACCCCGTTCGCCTGCTGCCCCGGGAATGACAATGCCAAACTTTGATTGGAATGAAGAAAGAATGGACGGCCTTGGCAAATTAAGAGAGATTGAAGGTTTTGGCATGTTTCCCCGCCAGCAAAAATTAGGTTTAAAAATTCAGGATACCGAAGAAGGAAATGGTGTAAAAGTATTAGATACCGATAAAGATTCTCCAGCCGAAAAAGCAGGGCTTAAAAAAGATGATATTGTAACAGAAATAGGTGGTAAAAAAATTACTAATACCGATGAAGCAAGAGAACAGTTGATGGATAATGCCGAGAAATCGGCTTACACCATAAAAGCAAAACGCAACGGCAGCGAAATGAGCTTTGATATTAAAATTCCCAAAAAATTAAAGACAGCAAACTTATAAAGCCATAGTAAAACTTAAAGAGGCTGTCTCAAAAGGGCAGTCTCTTTTTTTATTTAATTAATCCACAGTTGTAGAAAACTAAAATACCAATGGAAGCAATGTTTCATTTGTAAATGTGGTCTTTTAGTTATGGCAAAAGGACCCGTATTACAACCCGTATTTAAAGCATATCATCAGCGTCAGGTAATGCTTCTTCCACCCAGTTTGGATGAACTCATAGCAGTCAATCACCCTGTAAGAGTTGTGGATGAAGTGCTGAGTAAAATAGATATTCAGCCCCTGTCACGCCAGTATAAAACCGGCGGAGCCAGTAGCTACCATCCCGGCATGTTATTAAAAGTGCTGGTGTATGCTTACATTAATAATATTTACAGCAGCCGTAAAATAGAAGAAGCCCTTCAGCAGAACATTCACTTTATGTGGCTGAGTGGTATGAGTACGCCAGACCACAACACCATCAACCGCTTTAGAGGAGAACGGTTAAAAGAACCGCTTAAAAAAATATTTACGCAGGTAGTACAACTGTTTGCAGCCGAAGGCCTGTTGAGCCTCAAAGAACTTTATACTGATGGCACTAAGATAGAAGCCAATGCTAACCGCTATACGTTTGTGTGGGGCAATGCCATCAAAACAAACAAAGAAAAGATGAAGCTGCAGTTAGATGTGCTGTGGAAGTATGCACAGGGTGTTGCAGCCAGTGAGTTAGACGATACCGATCCCGATGGTTTTGATAAAATTGATAAACAAAAAGTGGAACAAACCATTACCCAAATAGATGCTGCCTTAAAAGATAAACCGGTAAGTAAACAGATAAAACAAAAACTCAACTATGCAAAGAAGCACTGGCCTGCTGCATTAGACAGATATGAGCAGCAGGAAAAAATACTGGGGGAGCACAGAAAAAGTTACAGTAAAACAGATACCGATGCTACGTTCATGCGCATGAAGGAAGACCACATGAAAAACGGGCAATTAAAACCCGGCTATAATTTACAGGTGAGCAGTAACAATCAATACATCACTCATTACAGCATCCACCAGGCCACAACCGACAGCACAACCTTACCCGAACATCTTAATGACTTTAAAGACCAACATCAGTTAACTCCCAATGCAGTAACAGCCGATGCCGGATACGGATCTCAGGAAAATTATCAATATCTGGACAATCAAAATATTACTGCTTATGTAAAACATAATCAGTTCGACAGAGAACAAAACGCCGCTATCCAACATAAAAAATCATTTGCAGCAGATAAATTGCATTATAACAAAGAGCAGGATTATTATGTATGTCCGATGGGACAACACATGCAAAACAAAGGAACTTCCAATAAAATAACTTCCACCGGGTTTATACAAACCGTAACAAAGTATCAGGCTGAAAATTGTAACAACTGTCCGCTAAACGGAGCCTGCCACAAAAGTAAAGGCGATAGAATAATAGAAATAAATCATCGGCTCAATGAATTAAAACAGCAGGCCAACCAAAGATTATTAAGTGAACAAGGAATAAAAAAACGCAAACAACGCTGCTGGGATGTAGAACCTGTATTTGCCAACATAAAAAATAACCACGGGTTCAAAAGATTTATGCTCCGGGGTAAACAAAAAGTAAGCATTGAAACAGGATTATTAGCCTTAGCGCATAACTTAAGGAAAAAAGCCATGCCTACCGGCAGGCAGGCAGCCTGAAAACAGACCGCTTTTGCTTCTTTTTTAAAATCCATCCAATATCTGACCAGCTAAAAAATACAATCTCCAAAATAAACATCGCAAAATAACAGGTAATAAAAAACCGTCTCATTTATTAATGAAACGGCCTCT
>JAYVJU010000121.1:0-3411 GCA_043769035.1 Ferruginibacter sp. | reverse complement strand
CAGTAATTGCACCCCCAGTACAAGTAATGTACAAATAACTATTTACGATAACCCCAGCACTGCAACTGCAGGTAATGACCAGCTTATTTGTGCATCGGTTGCTACACTTTCGGGCAATACACCTGTAATTGGTACAGGCCAATGGTTTTATATCAGCGGACCTGGCGGCTCTGTTATTACTACGCCTTTAACAGCTACCACTACAGTTTCTGGTTTAACACCCGGTATTTATACCTTTAGATGGAACATTAGCAATGGTGCTTGCCCTGCCAGTAACGATACTGTACAAATTGAAGTGGCTGCCTTTGCCACAGTGGCTGCAGCAGGCCCCGATCAAAATTTGTGTAATGGCAGTACTACTACACTTGCAGGCAACACTGCTGTTGTAGGTACCGGCATTTGGACTTATGTGAGCGGACCGGGAGGATACGTAATTACCAACCCATCACTACCTGCAACAACTATTACCGGGTTAGTTACCGGTACTTATGTTTTTAACTGGACAATAACCAACAGTGTTTGTCCACCTACTACCGATAATGTGCAGATAACTGTTTACGATGCTTTACAAAACCTGGTAAATGCGCCGGTTATAACTATTTGTGCAGGGCAATCCATTACTATAAACGGTGCAATCCCAACTGGCGGTACCGGAATATATACCTACCAATGGGAACAAAGTATTGATGGCGGCACAACATGGACTGTAATTGCAGGTGCAACACTGCAGAGTTATACTGCCATATTAAATGTCTCTACACAATTCAGGAGAAGAGTTACTTCATTACCCTGCGATAATTACAGTAATATCATTTCCATTACTGTTCAAAATGCGATAGCTAATAATCTTATCTCTGCCAACCAAAGTATTTGTATAAATACTGCCGCAACAATAATTAATGGCAGCACACCAACAGGTGGTAATAATATTTTTGCTTACCAATGGGAACAAAGTATTGATGGTGGAGCTACGTGGACAACAATTGCAGGAGCAACCAATATTAATTACAACCCCGGTGTTCTTACACAAACAACATTATTCAGACGGGTTGTAAGCAGTGCATTGTGTGCCGGGCCACAAGCCAACAATTCTATACCGGTAACAGTTACAGTTAATCAGGATAGCAGGGCAATATATACCGCAACACCACTTATTGGTTGTTCGCCATTTAACCTTTCTACTGTTATTAATGTTTCTACTTTCCCGGATAGAAACGGGCTATACACCTGGTATGCAGACGGTGTACTTATTGGAAGTAACAGCACCGGAATTTTCCCTGGGTTTATAATGGCTATTCCTGGCGATACAGTTATCATTAAACTTGTAACCACCAGTCAATTTGGTTGCAAGGCAGATAGTATTGAACGACAGTTTATTACTGTTGCCACTGCCATAGCACAATTTAACCGCACACCAGCAAATGGTTGCGGCCCATTAACAGTTACTTTTAATAATACTTCCAATATATTTACCGGCACACAATTCTTCTGGAATTTTGGCAACGGTATTACCAGCACTTTGGCACAACCCGGGCCTATTACTTATGCTGTAAGTCCTTTCTTTAACGACTCTACTTATTATGTTACTTTAAAAGCATACAATGGCTGCGATACCACCCTTTGGTTAGACAGTGTAAAAGTGAGGGCTAACCCTAAGGCAAGGTTTGGTCTTGATACCACCTTCGGCTGCTCACCGTTTACAGCCCATATTAATAACACATCATTAGGCGGGCCTTCTACCTATTATTGGGATTTTGGAAACGGAACGGTGGATACTACTTTTTCTACCGGTTCTTTTACTGTACAATACAATGTTGGTATAACAGACACTTTTACCATCAGGCTTATTGCTGTAAACGAATGTAAAAGTGATACCAGTTACGTAACATTGGTTGTTGCGCCTAATAGTATTGCGCCACAGATAAGTGTTAGTGGTAATCAACTATTCGGTTGTGCCCCTCATACGGTTATATTCAACAATGCAAGTACAGGTGCCACCAACCTAATTTGGAATTTTGGCGATGGCAGCCCCTTGCTTAATACGCCGCCGCAAGTAACCGCTGTACCACATACGTATAATAGTGCAGGTATTTTTCCTGTAATTGTACGGCTGCAAAATGGTTGTAGTGATACCAGCATTAATTTACAGGTAGAAGTATTTGCAAAACCTGTTGCAAACTTTTTAACCAATGGCAATACATTTTGTGCAGGCGATACTGTAAGGGTCACTAACCTCTCTCAAAATGCAAATGGCTGGAGATGGGATTTTGGTGATGGCTTTACCTCATCTTTACAAAACCCTGTTCATACTTATGCTATCGGCGGAATCTATACCATTACTTTAATTGCTGATAAAGTAATCATCCAGGGCATTGTTTGCAGCGATACCAAACAATTTACAATAACAGTAACCAGTAAACCACCGGCCAATATTTCTTACAACAGTGCAGGGGTGCATTGTATTCCCTATACTTTAAATGCTGCTGCTTTAGGCCTTGGTAATGAAATAGCAACCTGGTACATTGTTGATACAACGGTAACACCTTCTGTAATTGTGATTAATGGCCCTAATGCACAATACACTTATCTTAAACCGGGTACTTTCAGCGCTAAATTAGTGGTTGTAAACAGTGCCGGATGTAAAGACAGTGCTGTAATTAATTTTACTGTAAACAATAAACCTACTTCAATATTCAGCCCGTTAAATATAAGCACCTGTAAAAATGATACCACCATTACTCACATTAACAGTACTACTTATACCGGTATTGATCCATTACAGTACAGGTGGATTGTAGATAACCAGCTTATTGCCAGTACAGTTAATTTTACACACCGCTACCAGTTGGGTTTATTTCCTTTACCATATACTTTCAATACTTTTTTGGTTACATCAAATACTTTTGGCTGCAGTGATACTGCAAGAGGAACTATTATAATGCAACAACCACCAAGGGCATTGTTTAGTTTCAATAATCAAAATACCTGTGTACCTTTTAATCTGCAACTAAACAATACCACTACCGGCACTACATCGTACAGGTGGTTGTTAAATGGTGTGCAGGTAAGCACCGCAGTGTCGCCAACATTTGCTATTACTCAACCTGCAACCTTATATAACATTACTTTAATTGCAGATAATAATTTTGGTTGTAAGCCCGATACATTCAATCTTTCATTTACCAGCTTACCCAAACCTAAAGCCCTGTTTACAGTAAGCGATACTTTAAGTTGCACCGGATCTTTAAATATTGCAGTAAATAATCAAACAACAGGTGCAGTAAATTATACCTGGATATGGGGCGACGGTTCTCCCAACAGTAACTTCAGCAATCCTACACACCTGTACACTGCATTGGGTAATTTCCCTGTTATTTTAATTGCAGGCGATGGCACATGCCGTGATACCAC
>JAYVJU010000120.1:0-15478 GCA_043769035.1 Ferruginibacter sp. | reverse complement strand
CATAAACTGATAAGGGAAAGTGTACGCAATTATGTAAAAAAAGAAATTTCGCCTATTATAGAAGAGTATGCTCAACGGGCAGAATTTCCGCAGCAGATCATCAAACAACTGGGCGACCTGGGTTGCTTTGGCCCTACCGTGCCGGAGCAATATGGCGGTGGCGGACTGGATTACATCAGCTACGGCTTAATGATGCAGGAACTGGAACGTGGCGATAGTGGTGTAAGAAGTACTGCAAGCGTACAGGGCAGTTTGGTAATGTTTCCTATTTATCAATATGGCAACGAAGAGCAGCGCCATAAATATTTACCTAAACTGGCAAGTGGTGAGTGGCTGGGTTGTTTTGGTTTAACAGAACCTAATCATGGTAGCGACCCGGGTGGTATGCTTACCAATATTAAAGATGCCGGCGACCATGTAATTTTAAATGGTGCAAAAATGTGGATCAGCAATGCGCCTTTTGCACAGGTGGCTGTGGTGTGGGCAAAAGATGAAGCCGGCGAAATAAGAGGTGTGATTGTTGAAAGAGGCATGGAAGGTTTTAGCACGCCAACAACACATGGCAAATGGAGCCTGCGTGCCAGCGCCACCGGCGAATTGGTTTTTGATAATGTAAAAGTGCCTAAGGAAAATATTTTACCTAATGTAAAGGGATTGAAAGGTCCACTGGGTTGTTTAACCAAAGCCCGTTATGGTATTGCATGGGGCGCTGTTGGTGCGGCAATGGATTGCTATCATATTGCTTTGGAATACAGCAAGCAAAGAATACAGTTTGGAAAACCCATTGGCGGCTTTCAATTGCAGCAAAAAAAACTGGCCGAGATGGTTACCGAAATTACCAAAGCACAATTGTTAAACTGGCGCTTAGGTGTTTTAATGAATGAAGGAAAAGTTACGCCACAACAGGTAAGTATGGCAAAACGTAATGCCTGCGAAATTGCCACCAATATTGCAAGAGATGCCCGGCAAATGCTGGGCGGCATGGGTATTACCGGCGAATATCCTGTAATGCGCCACATGATGAACCTGGAAAGTGTAATTACTTATGAAGGCACACATGATATTCATTTGTTGATTACGGGAATGGATGTGACGGGGTTGAATGCGTTTAAATAAAGCCGATGCCCCCTCCGCCCCTTCCCGAAAAATCGGGATGTTCCAAAAGGGGAACTATGGAGGAGATTGAAGCGAATTCACCTCACCTATCCTCTCCTGTAGGAGAGGGAAATGGAGAAGATTAAAACGGAGATTATGTTTTGATAAAAAATTGTTGAATTTAAATAACACCCATTCGAGTTCCCTCTCCTTGGGAGAGAGCTTGTCCCGATTTTTTTTCGGGAGGTTGGGGTGAGGTAAAAAATAAATGTTATGATAAAAAATGTAAGCATCATCGGCGCAGGCACCATGGGTAATGGAATTGCACATGTATTTGCACAAAGTGGTTTTGCGGTAAATTTAATTGATGTTAATCCAACGCAATTAGAAAGGGCGTTGGCTACTATTATTAAAAATATCGATAGGCAAGTTGCTAAAGGAACAATTACTGAAGAACAAAAGAAATCAACTCTTGCCAATATTACCATGCTGTCGGATATTGCTGTTGGTGTAAAAGATGCGGAGCTGGTGGTGGAAGCGGCAACAGAAAATATTGATTTAAAGCTGAGCATTTTTAAGCAGATGGATATTAATGCACCGGCGGGTTGTATTTTGGCTACTAACACTTCTTCTATTTCTATTACCAAAATTGCAGCAATAACCAAAAGACCGGGGTTGGTAATTGGTATGCATTTTATGAACCCGGTACCGGTAATGAAACTGGTGGAAATAATAAATGGGTACGAAACTAAAAAAGAAGTAACCGATACTATAATTGAGCTAAGCAAACAATTAGGCAAAATTCCTTGTGTGGTGAACGATTACCCCGGCTTTATTGCCAACCGCATTTTAATGCCCATGATTAACGAAGCAATTTATAGTTTGTACGAAGGCGTGGCTGATGTTGAAGCTATTGACACGGTGATGAAATTAGGCATGGCCCACCCGATGGGACCATTACAATTAGCCGACTTTATTGGGTTGGATGTTTGCCTGAGCATTTTACATGTGCTGCATGATGGATTTGGTAATCCTAAATATGCGCCTTGTCCGCTGTTGGTAAATATGGTAACAGCTGGTAAGCTTGGTGTTAAGAGTGGAGAAGGATTTTATATTTATGCACCGGGAAGTAAGGAGTTGGTGGTGAGTGAAAGGTTTAGGTAAAAAAATAATAAATAAATGCTTAACTTTTTAAAGAACAACTTAAAACCTCAAATAGGTAAAGCTGTAGTTTATTTTACCAACAATAAAATAGTAATTTTCACTATGGATACTACTAATGAAAGTTCATCTGTTTTAAGTAAAAATCTAAGTATTTTGGATATTGATTGCGGATATGAAATTATTGCAGAAAAAATTCTTCATCATGCATCTCTAAGTAAAATTCTTGACAATAAAATAATTAACCTAGTTAATTACTACAAAGATGTTTTGAAATTGGCAGGATTTAAGACTATGAAAGCAGCAAATGAAAATACTAAATATATTTCTTTTGAAAAATCAGGTGATAAAATCTCAATTTGCCCTTATACAAATATCGACGCATCAAAAAAAAGTCAATATTATTTAAGACAATCTGATGATCTTGTCGAAATAAATCAACCTATAACAAATGAGGGCCTTGGCAAATTAATTGCTGACTTAAAAAACAAATGTAACTTTCGTAACTATTAATATGCAAAAGCCATCCAAACCATACGATAACAAACGCATCTTCTGGGATGTTGATGCAGAGAAATTAGACTTTGATAAAAAGGCCTCATTTATTATTGAACGGGTTTTTGACAGGGGCGATGTGGAAGATATAAGGATGTGCAGGCGTTTTTATGGCGATGAGATAATTGCAGCAACACTATTAAAAGCCAAATGGCTGATGCCAGAAACAATTTATTTAGCTGCGGCTCTTTTTAATAATAATCCTGAAGATTACAGATGCTACAAACTCCAGCAATTGAACCAAACACCCTTTCACTATTAAAAAAACTAATGCAGATTACTGCGTTAAATTCTTTTTATTTGGTGGGTGGTACATGTTTGGCATTAAGGTATCGTCACAGGATGTCTGTTGTTTTGGATTTATTTTCTACTACCGATTTTGATATTGCGGAAAAGCTGGAAGCAATTAATAATGCTGGCTTTACTTTTGATGCAAGAAGGCTTAACCTGGCTTCAAAACTGGGGGCATTCGGTTTCATCGAAGGCGTAAAAATTGATTTAATAAAAAGCCATTATTTTAACCAGATCGATGAATTTCAAATTATTGATGGTATAAGAATGTTTGGTGACAGGGATATTATTGCCATGAAAATTTTTGCAATTCTGCAAAGGGCAGTAAAAAAAGATTTTTGGGATTTAGCTGAATTACTGCTGCACTACAGCCTGCAGGAATGTATTGATTCCTACACAGCAAAATACCCTTCAAACCAAATGCTGATATCTATTCCCTATGCTGTAACTTATTTTGCTGATGCAGAAGAAAGCGAAGACCCCGTAAGCCTTAAAGGACAAACCTGGCAAGGAGTAAAAAAGTTTATTGGAGAGAAGGTTAGTGAGTATTTAAAATAAGTACCCCAGCATTTTATTTCCTGTAAACTTTACAACAGCAGCATGCCGGTTTTTAATTTTAGTTAAACGCATGTTACACATTGTTGGCACCATCGTTAACAACAATTATCTTAGTAGTACTTAAAATGTAAATCATGTATTCAAAAGAGTTAAAAGATATTCCTGCTAAGGAAATGTTTCCCGGTTATACCGGCCGTTTTATACATACCAACAATATGACCTTTGCTTTTTGGGAAGTAAAGGCTGGCAGCAAAGTACCTGAGCATGCACATATACATGAGCAGGTAGCGCATTTGATAGAAGGAGAATTTGAATTAACTGTTGATGATAACCCGATTGAACTGGAGCCGGGTAAAGTAGTAGTCATTCCATCTAACGTAAAACATTCCGGCATTGCAATTACCGATTGTAAGTTGCTGGATGTGTTCAGCCCGGTAAGGGAAGATTACAGGGTATAGATTTTTGTATTTATAAAACTGTGGTCTACGTTTTTATTCCCGCTGCTTCACTTATATTTATACCCAATTCGTTTGCATTATGGATAGAAAATACTGGGAAAAAATTGCCCCCAATTACGATGATGAAATTTTTGATGTACTTCGTAATGACAAATCTGGAAAAATAGTTGGTGCCATTGAGCAGTTTGCATCTAAAGAAAAATCAGTAATTGATATTGGTTGTGCCGTTGGTAAATGGATACCCGTACTGGCTACAGCATTTAAAGAAGTAATTGCTGCAGATATTTCTGCCATTAACCTGCAGATAGCACAGGAGCGGCATACACAATTTACAAATGTAGAATATACACGTATGGATATGAGTGCAGATGAGCTTACCGTAAGGCCATGCGATGTGGCCGTATGCATCAATGCTATTCTCACAGATTCGCTGCACAAAAGAATTAATTTCTTTCAGTCGCTTAACATCAGCTTAAATAAAGATGGCGATTTAATTTTGGTAGTTCCCTCATTAGAATCAAAACTGTACACCAACATTATTGCCAACCGCTGGAATGTTGATGGCGACCATGATGAAAAAATTGAGTCCACTAAAAAAGCATTTGAACTGGCAACAAATATTAAACAGGGTGTTACAGATATTGATAATGTGCCTACCAAACATTATTTAAAAGAAGAACTGGAACTGTTACTTTCGCTGGAAGGCTTTGCAGTAACGCAGGTTGAAAAAATAAATTACACCTGGAAAACAGAATTCACCACTCCTCCAAAATGGCTTGCAGCACCGTATCCCTGGGATTGGATGTGTGTGGCAAAAAAAATCAACTGATCATTTTAATTTAGCCACCAGTGCATAGGAATGATCTATCATTTCCTGCAATTGTTTTCGGGATAGTACACCATCTACAATAACTGTATTCCAATGTTTCTTATTCATGTGATAACCGGGCAATACACTCTCCGGGTATTCTTCCCTCAATTCAATGGCTTTATCGGGATTGCATTTTACATTAAACTGCAAAGGGTTACTTTGTAAACCGGTAAGCAAAAATATTTTTTTCTGTACTTTAAATACAAGTGTATCCTCACCAAAAGGAAAACCTTCTGTTACAGAAGGTTTTTGCAATACATAATCTCTTAACTCTTCAATATTCATTTATAAAATTATTTTTCAATACTCTTTTTAGCTTCTTCCAGTTTTTTATTGATCTGGCCGGTAAGTATATGCCAGAACATTACAAAGTCGCTGCCCAAACTATACAAAGGGTAAGTAAATGTGGCTGGTTTATTTTTCTCTATAAAAAAATGGCCCACCCATGCAAAGCCATAACCAACAACGGGAATTAGAGCCAGCATCCACCATTTTTGTAATACAATTGCAACAATTAAAATTGCTATTAATAATGCAGTGCCTGTAAAATGCAGTGTGCGGTTTTTTGCATCACCATGTTCTGTTAGGTAGTAAGGATAAAAACTCCAGAAGCTTTTGTATTTTTTTTCTGTAGCCATAGCAATCATATTTTGCCCCCAGCCCCTATCCTTCGACTTTGCTCAGGATGTTGGGAGCCAGAGCTTTTAAATTCAAAATTTCAATCGTTTCAAAGAGACCTCATAAAAAAATTATAATGGTCTTATTTTACAGAAAGTTACAAAAAATATTGCTATGCTACTCTTTTTGTAACTACATTTTGCAGCTCTTGCAGGCGGTAAAGTGTTTCTTCTAAGCGATTTTTAGGGATGCCTGTTTTTATAATACAGAACAGCTGCATTTCCTGCTGGATTACCGTGCAGTTAAATTGTTTCAGTACCATCATCACTTCATTCATACGGGTATAATCAAATTCAATGCTGTATTTTATTGCTACCTGCTTTTGTAAAATTGGTGTAACCTGCAATGCCAGCGATGCTGCAGTTTTGTAGGCATTTATTAAACCAGGTACGCCCAACAAAGTTCCACCCCAGTAACGAACTACAATCACAGCCAGGTCAGTCAATTCTTTACTGTCTATCTGTCCCAAAATTGGTTTGCCTGCTGTACCCGATGGCTCTCCATCATCGCTGCTGCGGAAATTATTACCATCGGTTCCAATGCGGTATGCAAAACAATGGTGTACTGCTTTAGGATGTTCCTTTTTTAAAACCTGCAACTGCTGTTTAAAATCATCTGCTGTTTCAATAGCAAAAGCATAAGCAATAAATTTACTGCCGCGGTCTTTAAACTCTGCTGTGGAAGGCTGAGCGATGGTATTATAAAATCCTTTTTCTTCCATTAATTTTTATTTTATTGCACTAATTTTTATGAATTACACTAATTAAGAAAATAAAAAAATTAGTGTAATTCGCTTAATTCGTGTAATTATTTCCCCTCATCCATAAGCAATCAGTGCAATGGCACCAATAGCTAATATAATACCTGCCCGGTTTATAGCGGATAGCTTTTCTTTAAACAATAGCCATGCAGCAACTGCACTGAACAATACAATACCCATATTGTTTACCGGAATTATTGCAGACGAATTGCCCTGGTATGCTGTTATTACCCTTCCTAAAAACCAGATTGAAAAATAATTGGGTACGCCGATTATAATACCAGCCAATAAAGCTTTACTGCTGAATTTTTGTTTACCAGTTATAATCTGTACTATTAAAGCAATTGTACCAATACCCCCTGCAACAGAAAAAGCACTGATTAAAAAATCGTTGAAATTATCGGCAGGGTTGCTGAAAAAATTATTTTTTACATAAACGATCAGCGTATCCAGCAGGCCGCTGCTGATAAATAATACCATTGGCAATATCATCAAAAGCTTATTAAATTTTTTATGCTCCCCTTCGTTATTTTTTGCCGGGTAACAGGTTAATATTACTGCCACAAGTGCTACAACAATACCGGCTATTTTTAATGCCGTTGCGTTTTCGTTATACAGGTAAATGGAAAACAAAAAAGGTATTACCATCGATAATTTATTGGCTACCGATGCAACAGCTACTCCCAGTTTTTGTGTGGTAAATGCAATTACGTTAAAAATACTGATGAACATTACTCCCATCAGCAAAGCCCAGATAAACCAGGGCGAATGTATATTTTCATTATTAACAGGAAAGGAGCCATTAACCACAGCGCCGGTGCAAACACAGGCTATATAATTAAACACAATGGCCTGAAAGGCATTAATATTAAGCCTTTGTAATACTTTAAATGAAAGGGTTAAGTAAGAACTGAAAAAAATACTACCGAGTAAATATATCATTATAGCAGCTGTTTAAAAAATATTCAATTTTGTCTGTGCCCGAAATCTCTTCCTTCATTAATTTTTTATTGAGTAATGCCGGTGCATCAATCCCTTTTCCAATTACCATTTCCAGGTTGGTAATAACTCTTGCCTCGTCCCATAAATTTTCATCAATAAAAGATTGCAATAGTTTTGCCCCGCCTTCTACAATCACCGATTGAATTTTTTGCTGGTATAACACAGATAAAACCTGGGGAATTATTTTTTCTTTTTTATCTACCTGGTAAAAAGAAAGCATTTCATCTTCCTGCTGTTTTACTGCATTAAATACAAATGTTTTTACCACGCCATCAAATAACTGCAATGAAGTTGGCAATTTTAAATCCATATCTATTACCAAACGTACAGGATTATTTCCTGTACCCAGTCTTGTTGTTAATGCCGGGTTATCTTTTAATGCAGTATTGGTGCCCACCATAATTGCCGCTTCTTCACTGCGCCACTGGTGCACCATCCGGTTACTGCATGCATTACTTATAAAAATCCTTTCGTTGCCGGTTGCTGCAATTCTTTCATCATTACTCTGTGCCCATTTTAAAATTATATATGGCCGTTGTTGCTGATGAAAAGTAAAAAATCTTTTGTTCAATGCGATGGCTTCGTCTTCCAATATACCAACTGTTACATCCACTCCGGCAGCTGTAAGTTTTTCAATTCCTTTGCCATTTACTGCTGCATAACTATCCCTGCATCCAATTACAACTTTTGGAATATTGTTTTTAATGATAAGGTCTGCACAGGGAGGTGTTTTACCAAAATGTGCACAGGGCTCTAATGAAACATACAGTGTACTCTTTTCAATAAACTGTTTATTTTCTTCTGCCACGCTATTAATGCAGTTTACTTCTGCATGTGCCTGCCCATATTGTTGATGAAAACCTTCACCAATGATATTACCATCATATACCAGCACTGCACCTACCATTGGATTGGGCGCTACATGCCCTGCACCCATCTGTGCCAGCTGCAGGCAGCGATAAATATATTTTTCATCATTTGTCAATCCGCAAAAGTACGCATCAAAAAATAAACTATGTTTGCAAAAATGAACAGTAAAGAGTTATACCGTAATTTTTTGGTGGAGTTGCAAACGGTTTACGACCTGGGTGAAGCTACTGTAATTACCGACTGGGTATTTGAAAACATTGCCAGCATAAAAAAATCGGACCTTATAAAAAACCCTTTGCAGCAGGTGCCGGCACCGGTAATTAAAAAGCTAAAGGAAAAGCAGGAGCAGTTGTTGCTGCACCAGCCGGTTCAATATGTACTGGGGCAAACTTCGTTTTACAATATGCAGTTCCAGGTAAATGATAAGGTATTAATACCAAGGCCCGAAACAGAAGAGTTGGTAAATTTTGTAATTAACAGCTGGCGCTTTGAAAGCAGGCAGGTAAGTTTTTTAGATATTGGTACAGGAAGCGGTTGTATTGCCATTGCTATTAAAAAGAATCTGCCTTCAGCAAAAGTAATGGCGCTTGATGTTAGTTATGATGCCCTGGAAATTGCCTCAAAAAATGCAGTGGCCAACAAAACAAATGTGCAGTTAACCCTCTTCGATTTTTTAGATGAAAGCCGCTGGCCCGAATTGATGTTATTTGATGCCATCGTTAGTAACCCGCCTTATATACCCAATAAAGAAAAAGAAAAATTAGATAAGAACGTAGTGGATTTTGAACCACACACAGCCTTATTTGTTCCGGATAACAACCCTTTATTGTTTTATGAAAAGATTGCCAGGTTTGGCCGCTCACATTTAAACTACAATGGAAAAGTGTACCTGGAAACGCATGAAGACTACACAAAAGATGTAGCAGCACTTTTTGCTGAAACCTACCAGCAGGTATTGGTTAAAAAAGACCTGTTTGGAAAAGAAAGAATGGTTATTGCTACTTACTGACCTGCTTATTTTGGCGTTACATTAAAACCAGCTTTAGCACCGGCTTTTTTTGCCGCATAAAATATTTTAAACACATCGCCGTATTTACTTGCTGTATCTGCAGCTATTACAATTGAAAGTGTATCGGGTTTAACTTTATCAGCTTCATATTTAACCAGCGAATCCAGCTGGGCAAAACTTATAGGTAACTGCCCCATAAACAAGCCGCCGTCTTTATTCAATCCAATAGTAACACTCTGCCGCATTTTTGTATCGCTTTTACCTTTGGGCAAATTAGTTTTAATAACATTGGGATTTGCCAGGGTCGATATCAGCAAAAAGAACATCAGCAGTATGAACAAAATATCATTCAATGGACCGGTATCCACTTCGCTATGTGATTCTCTTAATCGTTTGCGTAAATTCATTGCTTTTATTATTTCACCAATTTCTATTAATTAAACGACTGCTGTTGTATTAAAACTTAATTCGTGTAATTAGTGTAATTGGCTTAATTCGTGATATTATTATTTAGTTGGTTCCTGTAAAATATCAATAAACTCGGCGCTGGCCGCTTCCATCTTATTTACTGTTTTATCAATCTGTGTATTTAAAAAACTATATCCCAAAAAAGAAAGGATACCAATTATCAATCCTGTTGCAGAGGTGATCATTTTTACATACATCGCATCGGCAATATCGCTTATGGCGGGGTTGGCCGCTGCTGCAAAATCTTTTAATAATAAGATCAAACCAAAAATAGTACCCACAAACCCAAACAGCGGGGCAATACGTGATATTACCGAAAGAATGTTAAGGTTCCTTTCCATTTTATATATCTCCAGCTTGCCTACATTATCCATACTTTTTTCAATGGCATCAATAGGTTTACCAATTCTTTGCAAACCTTTATCGATCATACGGGCAACAGGGTTGCTGGTATTTTTTGCCAGGCTACGGGCCGATGTGATATTGCCCGATACCACCTGGTCACGTATGATACTCATAAAATTCTCTTCTATCTTACTGGCCTTTCTTATGGCAAGTAAACGTTCTATAAAAAAGAAAATGGCCATTGCAAATAATATGGCCAGCGGTATCATTAATACACCACCCTTTACCAAAAGCCCCATTACACTTTCTTTTTGCACAGCCAATGCCTTAGCCATTCCTGTACTGTCGATCTGTAAAAAAATATCAAACATAGTTAAGCTGATTTAGGAACAAAAGTAATTGTTTAATTTATAATTAGTTTACGCTGCACTATAATTGTGCCAATACAATGCAAGATTAAAACCTAAACGAACACAATGCTGTAATGCTGCTTAAAGAATTGTTAATCTTACTTTTCTACACAAGGTTAAAAATAGTAATAAAAACAAAACGTCCCGCCGTTAATAAAGGGCAGGACGTTTTAAAATTATAAACAACTACATTATTTTTTGCTTTCCAGTTGCTGCATAGCCATTATCTGCTTCATGGTTTTTTCCATACCATCGCTGCCGCCATCTAAAAATATTACATTGCCTTTTCCATATTCGGCAAAGTTTTTAATGGCCTCCACCCACATGCTGAACAAAATAACATTGGTATCTAAATTAGCCTGCTTCATTTCACTTGCAGCCTGGCTCATACCTTTTGCCACTTCCTCCCGGAACAATGCCACACCCTGCCCACGTAATTGTGCCGCCAGCCTTTCTGCTTCAGCTGCAATTTTAATGGCATTACCTTCTGCTTCTGCCGCTTTTGTTTTGGTAATTAATAAAGCCTGTCCTTCATTTTCGGCAGCAGCTTTTAAGTTGTTACTTGCCACTACTTTACTCATACTGGTAATAATGGCTTCATCAAAAGTAATATCGTTGATCTGCAGATCCTGTAAATGATAACCCCAGCTTTCCAAAGCCACATCCACCTGCTCTTTTACATTCTCCACAATATCCCGACGCACATTCAATACTTCGGCCTGCTTTTTTGTACTTACAAATGCACGGATACTACCTTCAACCGTACGAATCAGCGCCTGCATCAGATCTTTATCGCTGATGAATTTAAACGCTACTTTCTGTATCGTTTCTTCATGCTCATTTTGCACCGAGTACAGCAGCATACTTTTAAAATACACATTGGCCTGGTCAACCGTTACGGCCTGAAACTCCAGCTCTACCGAGCGGTTTTGAATACTTACTTTTTTGTAGATCTGCTCCAGGATAGGAATTTTAAAATTCAATCCCGGCCGCATAATGCGCTGGTATTTACCAAACATGGTAACCACGCCAATTAAACCCTGGTTGATGGTAACAAAGCATTGCAAAAGCACAAATACTATAAGCAGTACCCACCAGTAATCTTTTAATAAATCCATAGTTGTAAAATTTAAATTGAAGGTATAGATTTTTTTGTGTTACCGGCATAAAATCTTTGGGCATCGTCGTTGTGTCACTCACTTGTACTTTTACAGCTTTACTGGGCTTTTATCTAAGCGTAAAGGTTGGCGACCCTTCATCTAATATTTTCCTTATTTTTATACAACAAACCCTTTACATGAATCATCTGTATTTTGGCGACTGCTTAGATGTATTAAAAGAATATAATCAGCAGCCACTCATCAAAGCCGATAATCAAATTTTTAAAAATACCCTAGGCAAGGAAACTAAAGAGAGTAATTTCGGATTTTTTGATTAAGTAAACCATTAATAAAATATATGAAACAATATTATTTACATGATGGCCAAAATCAATTAGGTCCGTTTTCTCCTGATGAATTGAAAGAGAAAAGTATAAATATGGAAACTTTTGTGTGGAAGGAAGGAATGACTGATTGGGTTAAAGCCAAAGAAATACCTGAACTCAGTGCATTATTAATTAATACACCACCTCCATTCAAAGCATTTTCAAATAATCCGGTTCCCCCAGCTGTGGTTGTAGATAAAGTAAAATATTCCCAAACCTACAAAACAGGAAATTGGATTGGACGGAACCCGAAGCTTTCATTCTTAATTTTAGCGCTTATCTGCATTGCTGGATATTCAATTTATAATTCTAGAAACTCGGGTAATAATACTAATAGCCTATTTAATACGGTAACGGAAAAAACACCGGAACAATTAAGAATGGAATTACAATTACAGGAAAAACAGAATCCGGCTAACTATTTAAAGCCTGACATTACAATGAGAAAGAATCTGATTAGCGAAAGAGTATTTGAAGGGAATATTTCTAACACTGCATCTACAGCAACCTTTAAAGATATAGTGCTGGAAGTTTCATATTTATCAAAGACTGAATCGGTAATTTCTAAAGAAAAATTTGTAATCTATGAAGTAATAGGCCCACAAAAAACTATTTCAATTAAGAAAATAAAAACTTTTGTTCCCAGTGCAACGGAAGGTTTTAGTTTGGAAGTTGTTTCTGCAATACCTGTTGATTAAAATTTAGTTCACAAAAAATGAATAAAGGCATTAACCTGGCGTTGATCATTATTTTTAACCTGGTGCCCATTTTTGGGGTAGCGTTTTATAACTGGCAACCCTTTGAAGCATTTTGGTTTTTTTGGGTGGAGACATTGGTGATAGCCGTATTCAATACCATCCGTATTGTATTTAGCCAGGGCCGGCATGTAAATGCAGTAAATACACAAGGGCCGATGGTACACCATATTAACAAGGGTATAAAATATTTATTCATCCGGACGGGCATCTTTTTATTTTACGCCATATTTATAATTGTATTTGTTGGCTTTGTAGCCAATACCAGTAAAGATAAAGGCACAGTACTGGGTACCATACTGCTGCAAGACAAGTTTTTTAATATCGGTTTGTTACTCAGCATCAGCAGCCAGTGCTATTATTTAATTACCGGCTTTTTTAGAAACGGCAGTTTTTATACTGCTGCCCCCGATGCGTATGCCGCTATTTTCGATGGCCGCCAACTGGTAATACATGTTGCCATTGTATTGGGCGCATTGGGCAGTATGTTTTTAATGAAGCAAACCACATTGGGTAGTTACGGCAATGTATTTATCATCAGTTTGCTCTGCATTTGCAAATGCATTTTTGATATTTTAGACAGCAATACAAACGGCTACAAAACTGCCACTGAATAACCATTTGATATTTGAACAAGGGTTGCCAACCTTTAAAAGGTTGGCAACCCTGTAACTAACTTTTCTCTTCCCATATCATCGCTACATGCACAATAGTTTCGGCAGCTTTGACCATATCTTTTGTACCAATCCATTCCAGTTTGCTGTGTATGTTTTGCATGCCGGTAAAAATATTGGGGCAGGGCATACCAATATAACTAAAGCGGCTACCATCGGTACCACCGCGGATGCTTTCCTTTTTCATGGTAAGGCCGGCACGCTGTATAGCTTCTTCGGCGTAAGCCGCTACCTGCGGATATCTATCCAGCACTTCCTTCATATTGCGGTATTGCTCCTGGGTTTTATATTCCATTGTGGCACCCGTAAATTTTGCCACCACATCTTCAGCAATTTTTTTCAAACGGCTATGATGAGCCGCCAAGCCCGTGGTTGTAAAATCACGAACAATAAATTGCAGGGTGGCTTTTTCGGCAATACCATTTACAGCAGTAGGATGTACAAAGCCTTCTTTCTTTTCAGTTGTCTCAGGGCTCCATTCATTTTTTGGTAGTGCATCAAGCACTGCACCTGCAACTTTTAATGCATTCACCAGTTTATTTTTTGCATAGCCGGGGTGTACAATTACACCATTAATAGTTATTGCTGCGCCATCGGCACTAAAAGTTTCGTCTTCCAGGCTGCCGGCTTCGCCGCCATCTAATGTATAACCAAACTGTGCCCCCAGTTTTTGCATATCCACTTTTGCAGTACCCTGCCCTACTTCTTCATCAGGTGTAAATAAAATTTTTATGTCGCCGTGTTTTACAGTTGGGTATTGCATAAAATACAACGCCGCTTCCATAATGGCGGCCACACCGCTCTTATCATCTGCCCCTAATAATGTTAAGCCGCTGGCGGTAATTACACCATAGTTGATATGTTCTTTTAAATAAGGCGAATTGCTGATGCTTAATACCTGTGTGGTATCATCCGGCAATACAATATCGCTGCCGTCGTAATAACGGTGGTGGATGGGCTTTACATTGGTGCCGCTGCAATCCGGCGCAGTATCCACATGGGCACAAAAACAAATAGCAGGAATATTTTTTTTATCGCTGTTGGATGGTATGGTGGCATATACATAACCATAGGCATCGGTTTCTACCTGCGTTAATCCCATACCCCGTAACTCTTTGTATAAAAGTTTACTTAAGTCTTTTTGTTTTTCTGTTGTGGGGTGTGCCGTACTGGTGGGGTCACTTTGTGTATCTATACGTACATAGCGCATAAAGCGGTCGGCAATGGTATCGGGGCTTATGTTTATCATGTATTTTATTTTGTTGCAAACTTAATTCAAATAAGCAATTGACAATGGGCAATATGCAAAAAGCAGTCTCAAAATATTAAGACTGCTTTTTATTGCCAATTGCTTATTGCTAATTTGTTTCTTTTATGCTATCTCCACCAACTCAATATCAAATATCAATTCCTGTCCGGCTAAAAAATGATTGGCATCTAAAACAATTATATCATCTTTTACTTCCACCACAATTACAGGTACGGGGTTACCGGCCTGGTCGCTTAAGGTTAATGGCATACCCGGCTCAAGTTTCATATCCGCAGGTACCTGCTCTTTTGGAAATTCAATTATTGCCTGCGGATTTCTTTCGCCATAACCATCTTCGGGAGCAATATTGATGGTTTTCTTTTCGCCCGGTTTCATCCCCGGCATAGCATCATCAAAACCTTTGATCATCATTCCGGCACCTACTGTAAATTCCAGTGGTTCCCTTCCTGCAGAAGAATCAAACTGCTCACCATTAACTAATTTACCTGTATAATGTACTTTTACATTATCACCATTTTTTACTACTGACATTGTTTAAATTTTTGTTATTAAAATATTTTTGTAACCAAACAGTTGAATTACTATTTAGCTTCATTGGCGAACTTGTTCTGTTATTCTTTTCTTCCTGTGGAAGAAAAGAATAATCACACTTGTACATTTTCAGGCAGGTTGACAATAAACCCGAAGAGAATAAAAGATATGATTCGCTAAAACGGGTGCAAATTAATATATATTATTTAAAAACTTTTGGTGAAATTTGAA
>JAYVJU010000119.1:0-7683 GCA_043769035.1 Ferruginibacter sp. | reverse complement strand
AAGTTTTAAACGAACATAAAGTACAGCATAAAACTATAACAGTGCCTGGCGCTTTTGAAATACCCTTTGCTGTAAAAAGTTATTGGGAGTTTCACAAATACAAAGATGATAAACCCTGTGCCTTTATAGCACTTGGTTGTGTGCTGCGTGGCGATACTCCGCATTTTGACTATGTATGCAAAGCCGTTACCGATGGCGTGGTGCAGTTAAATTTAAGTTTACCGGTACCCACAATTTTTGGCGTGTTAACTGTAGATACCCAACAACAGATTGATGAAAGAACAGGAGGAAAGCATGGGCATAAAGGAGAAGAAGCTGCTGTAACTGCAATTAAGATGATTGCATTGAAACAAAGTTATTGATACATGAAAGTACAACTCTTTATACCTTGTTTTGTTGATCAGTTGTATCCACAAACTGCCTTTAATATGGTAAAGGTTTTGGAGAAAGCCGGTTGCGAAGTTGTTTACAATACCAATCAAACCTGTTGTGGCCAGCCGGCATTTAACGCTGGTTTTTGGGATGAGGCAAGAACAGTATGCAATAAATTTTTAAAAGATTTTGAAGGCGCCGATTATATCGTTGCTCCCAGCGCAAGCTGCGTGGGCTTTGTAAGAAATTATTACGCTAAGCTTTTCGAAAATTCTTCTCAGCATAACCAGGTAAAAGATTTAAGCAAACGCATTTATGAGTTCGCTGAATTTTTAGTTGATGTGTTGAAAATAGAAAATTTTGGTGCAGTATTAAATACCACGGCCACTTACCACGATAGTTGCGCCGCATTACGGGAATGTAAAATAAAAGAAGCACCACGTAAATTATTAAGTAATGTAAAAGGTTTGCAACTGACGGAAATGAATGATGTGGAAACCTGCTGTGGTTTTGGCGGAACCTTTGCCGTAAAGTTTGATGCCATCTCTATTGGCATGGTCGATCAAAAAGTAACTAACGCAGCTGCTACAGGTGCAGTACTAATAATATCTACTGACTTAAGTTGCCTGATGCATATTGATGGCTACATTAAAGGAAAAGACCTGCCGTTGCAAACTATGCATATTGCAGATGTTTTGGCAAGTGGATGGGAATGATCAGGTAAAGAAAATTCTTTCTACAGCCCAATACAAAGCAATGGCTGCAATTAAAATAGATAGCGGCATTACCACCCATTTTCTGTAATAAGGTTTGTTACCAAATATTTTCCCAATCAGAAAATACGCTGCTACTATAACTGTTATCTGTCCCAGTTCTACTCCAATATTAAACATTATTAAAGAACTGAAGTAAGCATTTTTGGGTAATCCCAATTCTGTTAAAGCACTGGCGAAGCCCATGCCATGTATCAACCCAAATAAAAACACAATACCAATACGGCTGGCTTTTAATTTAGGAGAAAAGATATTTTCCAAAGCCACATACATAATGGATAATGCAATTACCGGCTCTACAATATTGGCAGGTGGTTTTATTACTTGGTACATGGCCAGCCCTAATGTAATAGTATGTGCTACAGTAAATGCAGTGGCTTGTAATAAAATTGGTTTTAGTTTTGGGTTAAGTAAAAATAAACTCAGCACAAATAAAATATGATCTAAGCCCAGTGGTAAAATATGCGTAAACCCTAATTGCATATAAATGCCTGCTACTTCAGTCTTACTCAGTTTTGCCAGGCCTTCCACATCATGTGCCATTACGGCATTGCATAATAAAAAGGAGAGGAGCATAAAGCTAATTACCCTGCAATTGTATTTAAAATTGTTGTTGTTCATTTTAATTAAAGGTCAAGTCATTAAATTTACGAATCTGCCAAAATTTTGGTTTGAAAATATATTTTTAAAAAGCGGCAGTATAGAAATACCGCCGCTATTTTTAGAAAAATTACACTTATAAATTAAAAGAATACGGCCAGTTTTAGTTTTGCAAATAAAGGAGTGCCTGGTGTATAATTCAATTCCGTTACTGCATTGGGTTCATTCATCAGCCTGCTTTCCGTTGCAAACTGGGCTTCGTTCCATCTTACGTTAAAGATATTTTCAAAAGAAACACCTACTTCATATTTTGGTTTGGTATAGTTAATGGAAGCGTCCATCAAAAAATATCCCTTAGCTACAACGGAATTATCTTCATTAGCCGGTCTGCTTTTTATGTAGCGGTAATTAATGCCGCCATTAAAGCCCGTTTGTTTTTTATAAAATATACCGCCAATGCTTGTTGCAGTAGGGGCAAGTGGAATATAATCCTCGCCTTTTGCTTCGCCTCTGGCACGTGGCTTGGTAAAATTAATATTGGCATTGGCAAATAAGTTTTTTGTAAACTGGTAACGGGCAACAATATCAATACCTTCTCTTTTTGTTTTACCGCTTGGTTCAACAATACCTGCATCGCCTACATACACAAACTCCTGGTTTAAATATAAATTCCATACCGCCACATTCAGCAATAAATTTTTAGTGGGCTTAAGTATCACGCCAAAATCAGTTCCATAAGCAGCGGGTAAAATTTCTTTACCATCATTTGCAATTACCACCCTGGTATCGTTGCTGTGAAAACCTTTACCGGCTTTTGCATACAACTGTACCGCTTTACTAATACTGTACTGCACATTTAACTTAGGGCTTACAATTGCTTTGCCCTGTGCCGGCATTTGAGCTGCATTTAATTTATCTAAATAATTAAAATGAAAATAATCAAAACGTACTCCGGCATCAATTACCCAATTACCAAATGTTGCCTGCTGTTGTGTAAATGCATATGCATTTAATTCTTTAATATCACCCAACATAATGTTGTTAAGAAATTGCCGCTTTACCTGGTTAGTCAACTGGCTGTTGCTGGTGGCATCATATCTTACACCAATACCATCGGTTGAGGTTAATGTCCATTTATTAAAAAAATGTTTTTCTTTAAATTTAGAAGAGAAACCAAAAATATTCCGGTCTTCGGCCTGAAAAATACCATCGCCATTTACAGCATCATTTAAAAAGAAAGTAAAATTAGAATACAGTTTAAATTTATAGCGGTTAAAGAAAAACTGGCTCTCCCAACTGCTGCCTTTTTTAAACTGATGAGCTATAACAACATTGGCATTGTACCTTTCGGTATTGCCGCCTTCTGTTGGATCGAGGCTGCCAAACCGTGTAATCAATCCGCTTTGCACAGCACGGTCGGGTATTTGCCCGCTGGCATCCCATTTACTTTTAAATGCCGATGCAGAAAAGGTAAGATTGGTTTTATAACTTAAAGCTGCATTGTATTTTCCAAATACATTAAAGCGGTTAAAATTTTGTTTGTTTTCTGTTGGGCCATCGGTATAATAAAATTCACCTGCTACATAAGCACTCTGTTTGTCTTTATTTTTCTTTAATAAATCAATCATTGCTAAAGTGCGGTAGCTATTAAATCTTGCAGCCTCAAGCTGTACAATACTTTTACTGATATTTTTAAAAGTAGAAAATGCCACATAGCCTGCAGTATTCAGATTTCCCTTTTGTGTATAATAAGGGCCTGCACCAAAATCAATATTATTGATCGTTTCAGGAATGATGAAATGGGCATCTGCATAACCCTGCCCATGTGCATGGCTTACCATATTTACCGGCATGCCATCCACACTTACCTGTACATCGGTGCCATGGTCGCTATCGAATCCACGTAAAAATATTTGCTCGGCTTTACCACCACCTGCATGTTGTGCAATAAATAAACCGGGTACAATTCTTAATAATTCCTGCGTATTTTTTACCGGATTTAATGCCAAATCGATTTTTGCCAATGAACTGAATTTAGCAGCACCTGTTGACAACAGTGTAACATCTTCAAGCTTGACCGCATCAGGCTGCAGTTCAATTTTAATTTCATTATTATTGGTAATGTTTAGTAATAAAACTTTATATCCAACATGTGATACAGACAGGCCGGCATTTTGTATTGCTGTCTGTAATGCAAAATTTCCATAATCATCTGTAAGTACTTTTGCTGCCGGGCTATTAGTAAGGCTTACCGATGCTGCTTCCAGCGGTTGCCTGCTTACTGCATCTATTACTTTACCCCGGATAATATTTTGTGCAGCTGAACTAATTGAAATAAAGCACACTAAAATTATTATCAATTTATACGAATAGTGTTTTGATAGTTTCATAACTGATTTTTAGATAGAGAATAAATAATCGCATAACATCATACCTTAATTTTTATGGATGATGAAATGTAAACAATGAAAAAATCTATCTAAATACGGGGAGGAGGATAATTGAGGTTTGATATACCGCTTAGCGTTGTGGAGGAACTTACAGCGAAATATTTCTTACCTATTATTATTGCTGCGCAGGGAGTAAGCTGCTTTGGTATAATAACTATTTGATCGTTTGCAGCATTGTCTTTTTTTGATGCAGCTGTATTTTTATCAGACTTTTCTTCTTTAGCATCTTTCGCAGTTTCGTAATGCACATGGTATTTACCATTCTCTACATGAACAGTAGCCATATGTTTTGAAATAAAGAACACATGGCCAATAAAATCGTTGATAAAAGGAAGCACAGGCTTAAATACAACTACTGCGTAGCTCATCAGGATAATATGTAACAGCAGTTTTTTCATTTAAGGCCCATGCTTATTTATTGCTCAAACTATTTTGTATTAATTGCAGTTGCTCTTATTAATAACTCAGGGTTTTTACTACCTGTGCTTAATGCTGCTTTTAAATATTCTTTTGCTTTAGCATTATCTTTTTGGTTATAGGCGATCCATGCCAGTTCATTATTTACATCAATGTTTTTAGGGCGGATAGCATATTCCATCGTTGCATATTTCTTCGCACTATCCCATTGATTGGTTTTAATAAATGATTTAGTCAATTCTAATGATACCGAATGATGACCGGAGCTGGCATCTGCTATAAGTAGTTTTTGCACTTCCGCATATTTATCCATAGCTTTTTTGGTATCACCCATTGCTGCGTACACATCCGCTTTTTGTTCTTCAAATGAAGATTGCGGCATAACAGCATTTGCAGAATCTAATAATGCCAGCGCTCTTGCATAATTTTTCTTTTTAGTTTCCACTTTTGCAAGGCCTGCCATACTTGGTGCGTAACTTGGGCGTATGGCTAAATTTTCGGCATAAGCATTTTCAGCAGCAGCCCAATTTCCGGTATTGTAGTATAGATCCCCCAGTACATTTAAGCTCCAGCATTGTGGTTCGCTGCCGGGTAAGCCTGCTTTTACTGCTAATTTCATAGCTTCAATAGCACCAGGATAATCCCCGTATATTTCACGTAAGTAACTGGCTCTTGAATAAGATTCTAAAGATGGTTTTATGGCCTGCATTTTATCACTCATCGCCACCGCTTCATCATAATTACCTAATTCCACATTTGCATCAACCAATATTCCGTACACATAAGCATTATCAGGGTTGATTGCTTTTGCTTCTTCAGCCAGTTTTTTTGCATCTGCAAACTGGTGCTGGCTCATCCGTAAAGAAGCTTTGTAAACCGTAGCTTCAAAATTTTTTGGCTCGATGCTTAAAACACCGTTCAATATTTTTTCAATGGCGGGATAATAAAAATGATGTTCACCGGTAATTCTTTGTTCGGTAATAAAAATGGTAGCCAGTTGCAGTCTGGTTTTTATATCCGCTGGTTTGGCAGCCAGTTTTGCTTTTAATTCAGCGGTCTTTTCTTTGGTTTTGCTCCATTCGGCAGCAGTAGCCAGTTCGCCGTTTCTTTCTAAAAGATCAGGAATTTCAAGCGGATTTTGCTCATTTACATAAGCTTTTAATTTTGCTTCGCTGTTGTTACAACTGCTTGTAAGTGCTGATACTATAAAAGCAATAGCGAAAAATGCGAGGAGGGGTAAAGTCTTTTTCATTTTTAGTTGTTTTATTCACATACGCAAAAAGGAGAACCATGGTTCTCCTTTTTTAACGTTTGTTTTAGTTTATGCTTAATTTGTTTTTACAATACCTACTGTGGTAGATTTCATGCCATCAACAAACATCCTGGCATAATAGGCACCTGAGGCTAAATTGGTTTTGCTCCAGGGTACATAATAATCTCCTTTGGTACGGCTGCCTTCATTAATGGTAGCTATTTTTCTGCCCAAAGCATCTGTAATAACTATCATTACACTGGCTGCATCCTGGCTTACTTTATAATGGAAAGTAGTAGATGATTTAAACGGACTGGGGAAAGCAGACAATGCTATTGGCTCGGCTGCAATACCTAGGTTAAACGTATTACTTTTGGGTCCTGTGTAACCAGCTCCTGTAAAACCTCTCCATGGTGTTTGCACAAAAGGAAATGCTGTTTTAAAAGTGGTATCGTTTTTACCAACACCTTCTTTAAAAGTAATGGTATTTACCAATTGTGGTGTAACAGGTGATCCACCGGGAACATAATCATCGTACCATAAACCAATAGCCGCTAATGCAACACCACCTACAGCTTGTAATTCAATAGTGGTAACATCATCTTCCAGCCTTCTTCCGTTAGGGAAACCATCCATATTTGGAATAAATTGCAAATTGGCATTGGCATTAAACCTTGGATCGGTTAAACCCAGTACAGCAGCCTGCACAATTCCTAAAGGGCTAAAGTCGGCACTTGTTCTTGATGTAACAGGTACAGCCATATTCAATCTTAAATAATCACCCAGGGTTGGTAAAAAATTATTGATAAAAGGTTTACCGGCAGCTAATGGGTTGCCACCTTTACCTGTTGCTAATTGATAAGGACGCAGGTTAGGAACACCGGTATAAAATATCGGTAAGATATCTACAGCTCTCGGGCTTGCATTATCCGGTAATAAAATCGTTCCGAAGATAGCATCATCCAATGCAGTACCTGCAACAGCAGGAGAACCTTTTAATGGAAACAAACCTGGTTTGCCATTTCTAAAATCAAAAGCACCTAGTGAAGCTTTTTGTATTCTTAATTTAGCAAGGCCAGGTACGGCACCGCCAAATTGAGAATCATCCATGTACAAAGCCAGCTCAGGATTTTTAAAGAAAGGAATAAATTGACCATCAGCAGCAGGAGCAACAGCATTCCATTTATCCTTCATACCAACTGCAATAACAGCTTCGTTGGTTAATGGCATACCCAGCCTTGATACTTGTGTCCATGTACCTGAAGTAGCAGGTTTATCACCGGCAGCACTTAATGTAGTTATTGCAGGGCGGCTTGCGTTGGCATACACACCAATTACAAAATCTGCATCCAGTATGCTTGTTGCCATTGCAGTTGTTTTACCTGTTTTTTGCAAAGTAGCAATCGACACTTCTATAGCAATGGTATGGCAGTTAAATTTGGCAACACCATCTCTTGCACCGGTTGTTCTAAAACCACCGGCATCAAATGCACCGCCTAAATCAACAAAGAAGGGATCATCAACAGGGCCGCAAAAAACTTTTTCGCCACTTGATGCAGTTGCAATAGCTGCAGTCATCAAACTATTATAATCAGTAGCGCCTAAACCAACACCACCTTCAATAGAACGAGGGCCGATATTTGGCGGAGGCACAACGCCGTTTGTAACAACAGCTGTAAAACTGGTACCTCCATTGATACTTCTTTCGCAGGTGTAAGTGGTTTTTACATTTTGTTTACCCAAACGTATGTTGAAGAATGTAGAACCATCTTCATTTACCTGCGTAAAAGTAAAACGGTAAATAATATCATCTCCCGGT
>JAYVJU010000118.1:0-13821 GCA_043769035.1 Ferruginibacter sp. | reverse complement strand
TGGCTTAATACCGGCTTTTTCTACGGCTCCCTTTATAGCAATGGCTCCTAATTTAGTGGCTGAAAAATCTTTTAATGTGCCGCCAAAACTTCCCATTGGCGTACGTACAGCAGAAATAATATATACTTCTTTCATAAAAAAATCATTTAAGTAACAAAGGTAGAGTGTTGATTATTTATTTTTTTAAATTTGAGAAATATCAAGCGATGATGACAAAACATTTGAGACTATTTATAAGTTCATTCATTTTATTAACATTTGCTAAAGCACAAAATAATAATGCCGATAGCGCCGCTGTTGCAACAACATTAAAAACATTGCTTACAATTTGTAAACCCGTTGATTTTGCCTTTTATCCTCAAACGCAGGTTTAATTAAAAAAGCTTCTTATCTTACTTTACATAAATCAAAAAAAATGAAAAAGATCTTAATCATTGCAGCAACCCTTTCAATAGTAATTTTTGGCGCCTGTTCAAAAAAATCTAATCCCACAAAAACTGACGGAACAACTGTAGAAACGCCTGCCAAGCCTGCGGCAACTTTGTACAGCAGCGCAGTGCAATCATTGATACAGGCAAAATGCTCTCCCTGCCATATTCCTTCAAAAGGTGGGTTTAAAGCCAACCTGGATGGTTACGATCTATCAAAAAAATATATTGCCGATATAATAGCCCGAATAGAGAAAAATCCCGGTGATAAAGGCTTCATGCCTTTTAAAAACCCAAAGCTTTCTGCTGAAGAAATTGGCGTATTTAAAAAATGGCTGGCCGATGGCTTGCTGGAAAAATAGATACCCTCATTTTAAATAGTATAAACTGTCAAATGCTGAACCATTTGACAGTTTTGCATATAAGCCCCGGCTACCAAAATCTCCCCATCTGCCCTAGCCTGCTTTTTTGTACTTTTGCCATCCCGAAAAATTAGAAAGACGAAAATGGAACTGACTAAAAATTTTGAGCCTACAGCTATTGACGCAAAATGGTACCAGCACAGTTTGGATAAAGGGTATTTTAACAGTACCCCCGACAGCAGGGAAGCCTATACCGTTGTAATTCCCCCGCCCAATGTTACCGGCGTGTTGCACATGGGGCATTGTTTAAATAATACCATACAGGATATTTTGGTACGCCGTGCAAGAATGGAGGGCAAAAATGCCTGCTGGGTGCCAGGCACCGATCATGCATCTATTGCTACAGAAGCAAAAGTGGTAGCCATGTTAAGGGAAAGGAGCATTACCAAATCTTCTTTAACAAGAGAAGAATTTTTAAGCTATGCCTGGGAATGGAAAGAAAAATATGGCGGTATTATTTTACAGCAATTAAAAAAGCTGGGTTGTAGTTTAGACTGGAACAGGACTTCGTTCACCATGGATGAAGCCTATTATAAAGCGGTAATAAAAGTTTTTATCGACCTGTATGGCAAAGGATTAATTTACCGTGGCAAAAGAATGGTAAACTGGGATCCGGTGAGCCAGACAGCTTTAAGCGATGAAGAAGTGATCTTTAAGGATGTTGATTCTAAACTATTTTATGTAACCTACAAATTTGCAAATGCCGATGGCTCCCCTCCAGGGGATGGGGGCATTACTGTAGCTACCACCAGGCCTGAAACCATTTTAGGGGATGTGGCCATTTGTGTAAACCCAACTGATGAAAGATATACTGCTCTTGTTGGTAAAGAAGTTATCGTGCCCATCATCAATAGAAAAATTCCGGTAATTGCAGATGAATATGTAACTGCCGATTTTGGTACCGGTGCATTAAAAATTACACCGGCGCATGATAAAAATGATAATATGCTTGGCTTAAAGCATAACTTAAAAGCTATTGATACTTTAGATGCCACAGGTAAATTCACCACGGTAGAATTGCTGGATGATCAACCTTCTGAACTGGTATTATCTTATAATGGTGTGGACCGTTTTGCATTGCGTAAAAAAATTGTAGAAGATATTACTGCATTAGGCCAAATTGAAAAGATAGAAGATTACAAAGGACAGGTTGGTACCAGTGAAAGAACAGGTGCTGTTATTGAAAGCCGTTTATCGATGCAATGGTTTATCGACATGAAAAAATTTATGGATAAAAACCCTGAGGCATTATCTGCTGTAATGGATGATACTATTCAATTTCACCCGGCTAAATTAAAAAATACCTACAGTTATTGGTTAAGTAATATTAAAGACTGGTGCATCAGCCGCCAGTTGTGGTGGGGACAGCAGATACCGGCTTGGTATGATGAGGAAGGAAATTACGAAGTTGCAGCAACAAAAGAAGAAGCTTTTGAACAATTCAAAAGTAAAAATTCAAAAGTAAAAATAGAAGACATAAAACAGGACGAAGATGTTTTGGATACGTGGTTCTCTTCATGGCTTTGGCCAATGGAAGTTTTTAAAGGTATCAGTAATCCCGGTAATGCAGATGCCAATTATTATTATCCAACAACGACATTAGTTACTGGCCAGGATATTATTTTCTTTTGGGTAGCAAGGATGATAATGGCGGGTTACGAATACAAAAAGGCAATCCCTTTTAAAGACGTTTATTTTACCGGCATGGTAAGGGATAAGCAAGGCAGAAAAATGAGTAAGCAATTGGGCAACTCTCCTGACTTGTTAGGATTGATCGATCAATATGGTGCCGATGCTACACGTTTTGGAATTATGATCGCTTCTCCTGCAGGCAATGATCTGTTATTTGATGAATCATCGTTAGAACAAGGCAGAAACTTTAATAATAAATTGTGGAATGCGCTGAAGCTGGTGAAGATGTGGGAAGGAAGGCAATTGGCAATAGACAAAAGGCAATTAGCAAATGATAACTTTGCTATTGACTGGTTTGAAAACAGGTTGAACGAAGTAAAAGCAGGAGTGGATAGTTTGATGAAACAATTCCGTTTGAGCGAAGCACTGAAAACGATTTACAGTTTAATATGGGATGACTTTTGCAGTTGGTATTTAGAATGGGTGAAGCCCGGTTTTGAACAACCGATTGAAAAAGCCATTTACGAAAAGACCATTTACTTTTTCAGTGAGCTGATGCAATTGTTGCATCCATACATGCCATTTGTTACCGAAGAAATTTATCATTTGCTGGAAGATAGAACAGATGATTTGTGTGTGAAGCGATATGTTAATCAGGGAAACATTGATTATAACATTCTTATGTACGGAAACTATTTAAAGTCTGATATTACTGCAATAAGAGACGCAAGAATAAAAAATGGTATAAAAAATTCAGAGAAGTTAAAATTTACGTCAAGCTATTGGTTAATGAATAAAAATAAATCTATTCTTACAATATTAGAAAAACAAACCAATTTAGAACTTAATGCAGAAGATTTATCAAAAGAGCATGGCATAGAAATTTTACAGAATGAAATCAGAGTGCCGTCCATTACAAAAGACACATATCATTTGCAGATAAATAGGGAAATTGACACTTCCGCTCAAAAAGAAAGCCTGGTAAAAGACCTCGAACATCAAAAAGGGTTTTTACTATCAGTAGAAAAAAAACTAAGCAACGAAAAATTTGTAGCCAACGCCAAACCAGAGGTGCTTGCAATGGAACAAAAGAAAAAAGCTGATGCCTTAAGTCGTATAAAAGCTATTGAAGAAAGCCTGGCAGCGCTTTAGGTTGATTGGTTAATGCACAGCATCCTGCGGACTGGTTAATTAGTCTGAAAATCACCTAGGTCTAAGTAATTCGTGTAATTAGTGTAATTGGAATTAATTAGTGTACTAAACAATACGTTAAAGTCACAGCCCATACTTTTTTGTACCGTAAATTCGTTGTTATAAAAAAAACTCCAATGACAGTACTTAAACATACCGTTATTTTATTTTGCCTGCTGGCTTTAAGCACAATGGCTATTGCACAAAAGCCTAAACCAGCCACCACACAAAAATTTGTACTCCCCAAATTAAAAATTGCTTTAGGCTCCCGTTCCGATTCTGTGCTTACCGTTTCTGTCGACGAAGCTGTTGACCTGGTTAGTAAACCCCTTACTGTTACCGACGATAAAAAAGCCGTTTACGCCATCACTTCTTACCAGTGCCTGTATAAAAGAAAAAGTGTAACAGAAGATGAGGAAAGCGGTAAGGTAAGTCCTGTTTCAAGCATAGTAGCACAAACATTTAAAACCACTCCCCTTTCTGCCATATGGATAAAAACCATTTCGGAACAACTGAAAGCAGGCGAAGAGATTTTCTTTTTTGATATTGTAGTGAAGAGTGCCGATGGCCGTTTGATGTTTGCGCCGCATCTTAAGTTGGTGGTTCGGTAAACAAAAATATTTTTACGATTGAAAGCAGGATACTTGATAGTTCCTGCTTTTTATTTAATAACCTTTTCTTCTTTTCTTTTTTTCTTGATAAAAAAAGAAACACAAAAATCAAGGATAAAAGAATGGCTCCGCCCTTTTATCCGGCCATCGCCACGTGACCACTCTGCTGAAATTGATGCTACTAAAAATTGTTACGTATAAACCAGTGCCTTTAATCTTTGATTATTATTTAAAACCAGGGTTGACCGTTTGCTTTTTTTCGTAGACCTAAAAAAATAATTTGTTACATGAATTAATGAGTATATAATTTCTAAACAGTGGCAGGCATTAAAGGCCGCCACCCTAACCTACTCAGCAAAGCGTTTTGAAGTATGGGCCTCGGAAAAAATTGCGTTAAGAAAATTGGGCGGAGGGATGTAAAAATGAAATTGATGTTACACATGCACGGAATTATTATTAGCCGGTAAGTCGCACATAGCTGGGAATTATACCAAAGCTTGAGCTAATTTCATTTTACACCTGACGAACAATTTTTAGCTTTTTTTTCCGCAGCCCTTGATTTTTGCTTCTTTTCATCAAGGAAAAGAAGAAGAGAATATAAAATGCTACTCACCCACCCACCAACACATGCGTCTGCTTAATAACCCCCATCACAAATACACTTTGCACATGCCCCATATTTTCTATGTTGCTTAATTTGTTTACATGAAAGTCATGATAGGTATTCATATCCGCACTCATCACCTTCAGCATAAAATCAAATTCACCGCTGATGGTATAACACTCCACCACTTCCGACATTTGAAGAATGGCTTTTACAAATTTGGTACCCGCCGTTTTACTATGCTCTTTTAACGATACATAACAAATTGCTATCAGTCCTTTATTTACTTTGGTATGGTCAACAAGAGTTGCGTATTGTTTTATTACGCCGCTGGCTTCCATGCGCTTAATACGTTCGTGAATTGGTGTGGTGCTCAGGTGAATCTTTTCCGCAATTTCCTTTACCGTCATTCTTGCATTTTGCTGCAACAGGTTAAGGATGGCGAGGTCTTTAGCATCTAATGCCATAGTGCCGGTAGCTGTTTTTTCTGTTTGAGTAGCTTTTGCCATAGTTAAAAAGGATTTATTCCTGTTATTAACACAATAACGGGATATTTCCCCAAATTTATATAATTACTTAGAATATTATTCTATAAGTTTTACTTTTGCCTTCTAAAACATTAAATATGTCAACAATAACAAAAACCTCCATCGATTTCAACCTTAAACATAAGGTTGCCGATATGAGCCTTGCTGAATGGGGCCGTAAAGAAATTAGATTAGCCGAAGCAGAAATGCCGGGCTTAATGGCCATCCGTGCCGAATACGGACCAAGCCAACCATTAAAAGGTGCAAGAATTGCAGGTTGCCTGCACATGACCATCCAGACTGCCGTGTTAATTGAAACTTTAACCGCATTAGGTGCAGAAGTAAAGTGGAGCTCATGTAATATCTTCTCTACACAAGACCAGGCTGCTGCTGCTATTGCCGCTGCAGGTATTGGTGTATTTGCATGGAAAGGACAAACACAAGCCGAAGCTGACTGGTGTATTGAACAAACATTATTCTTTGGTGGTGCAGACCGTCCTTTGAATATGATCCTTGATGATGGTGGTGATTTAACCAATATGGTTTTTGATACTTACCCCGAATTGATACAACACGTTAAAGGTTTAAGTGAAGAAACTACAACCGGTGTTCACCGTTTATATGAAAGAATGGCGAAAGGTACTTTACCTGTTCCTGCATTCAATGTAAACGACTCTGTTACTAAATCTAAATTTGATAACAAGTATGGTTGTAAAGAAAGTTTAGTAGATGCTATCCGCCGTGCTACTGATGTAATGATGGCAGGTAAAGTTGCTGTTGTTGGTAGTTATGGTGATGTGGGTAAAGGTTCTGCTGCTTCATTAGCTGGTGCAGGTTGCCGTGTTATTGTTACCGAGATAGATCCTATCTGCGCCTTACAGGCTGCAATGGACGGTTTTGAAGTTAAGCCAATGATTGACGCTGTTAAAGAAGCTGATATCATCGTTACTGCAAGTGGTTGCCGCGACCTTATTACCGAAAAACATTTCCGTGTAATGAAGGATAAAGCTATCGTTTGTAACATTGGTCACTTTGATATTGAAATTGATATGGCATGGTTAAATGGTGCTTATGGCAATACCAAAAACACCATCAAACCACAGGTTGATATGTACACTATCGATGGTAAAGATGTTATCGTTTTAGCTGAAGGCCGTTTGGTAAACTTAGGTTGTGCAACAGGCCACCCAAGTTTTGTAATGAGTAACTCTTTCAGCAACCAGACTTTGGCACAAATTGAATTGTGGACCAAAGGCGACCAATACAAAAACGAAGTTTACGTTTTACCAAAAGTACTGGACGAAAAAGTTGCCCGTTTGCATTTAGCAAAAATTGGTGTAGTTTTAGATACGCTTACACCGGCACAGGCAGATTATCTTGGTCTTCCGGTAGAAGGACCATTTAAGCCTGAAGCTTACAGATATTAATTATCTCTTTTTAAAGGTGAATAAATACAGAGCCCTGAATCATTTTTGATTCGGGGCTTTTTTGTGGCCCCCCGGCCCCCTGAAGGGGGAGTTATAGAACCACTCTGCTTCTTAATAAACTATTTCAATTATCATACTGTTGCTTTCTCAGCTCGCCGTGGTTTGGTGTCCTCACCAACCACAGAAGTGTAAAACATAAAAGTGTTCCACTTTTTATACATTTTGTTACGGACAATTGGAATACTATTGGGCTGAATTGGCGTCGCACTCTTCAACGATATAACTTTATTTAGCTTTTTTGTGTAGGAGATATAAGCGAAAAACTTGTTAAGACACCTGCTGTTTTAAAAAAAATATTTTAAACTAACAGTACTTATCACCAGACGGTCAAAGTCTCTTGATAATACTGCATCGCCAAAAGCATATTCCTGCCAGCGCTGCCCATCTAACAAATCGTTTTTGCTATAAGTCCAGCTACGTTCCAATGCTGCTTCAAGCCGCTTATTAATTTTGTAAGAAAAACCCAAACCAAAATGCTGAGTAAAATGCGGTTGTTTGCTGTAGTCTTCGGCATTCTTTTCGTACGAATTATCCATGCCAGTCTTCAACGCCTTTAAAATTTCTTTTTTAGTATTATTTACGCTGCTGCTAAGCTGATTAAACAAATTGGCATAAGTACCACTGTTGCTTGCGGTATTTACTTTTGCATTGTAAAACAAAGCACCTGCTCCAAACAAAACATAAATGCCTGCCTTTGGTTGGCTAAATGGAATAGGCAATGTAAACTGTGCCGAAACAGCTATATTGTTAATAGCCGTTTTATAATTGTAATACACCGCATCTATGTTAGCTGCAGGTGTAAAAACACCGTTTGAAGTGTACCCGTAAGCAATGGTTCCATTGGGCATTCGTACCGGCGCTGCATATTTATTTGCCCATGCCGGATTTTTTGCAAAATTATTTGATACCAGCCAATGCATGCCTTTTGCATTACCATGAGTATAGCTAAAGCGCAAGGCAAACCAATCTGCAAAGGGTTTATATACATTCAAGGTTTGTTGTAGTTGTGTTTTTACTGCTGGTACATCTCCATTTAAGTGTAGTACCCCTGTGCCAACACTGGCAGCCCATTTGTATTTATCTTTATCAACAGTTTTGTTTTGGGCTTGTACTGATGAAGTAAAAAATATAAAGTATAAAAAAAGCCGGGTAATTGTTTTATTGGGCATAGATAAAAGTTGAAATGTAAAATTAAGTAAACAGTGCTTTAAAAAACAGTTTATTCCTTTTTGTTCCCCCTCTTGCTTAAGTGTTCACATTTTCTGGCTTTCCTGGCGCCAGTCTTCTTGCGCAGCAAGGCGACTGGTGTCTACTAATTCTGCCGGACTGCGTCCGGAATTAGGATTCAGCTACATAACTTTATTGAGTTTTTTTTGAATAGGAGATTTAAGCAAACGGCTCGTGGAGACACGAGCCGAGGCGGAGCATACCAAAATTGTTATATACTTCTCAAAACATATTTCCTGCCCCTTTTATTTTACAACCTGCCATTAGCCAGCAATTTATTTGAATAAAAAAACGTAAGCACCTCTTGCTAAAATATTATTATAGATACGCTAAAACAATATTTAAAATTTATTGTTATAGACTCTTTACAAAAAGAGTGGAGACCAGAACCCACGTAAAAAAACGGGGCGAAACCGAAAAGCCAAACGAGTAGGAGTTAAAAAGACAATCAATGTTTAACAGATTTACAATGGCAGACAAGTTGCTATTTGCAGCTGCTCTTATTTCTCTTATTTTCTCAGAAACATTATGGTTTAGCGGCGAACATCAACATGCAATATTTGTTGGCCTTTGGGTTCCCACAATATTATGCTTTGGAATTTATTTAAAACTTTTAAAACACAACAAAAATGACTGAGTTAATGCCATATATATCAGGCCTTGTAACTTTATTATTTGGTGCCGGGCTTTTCTTTTCTCTTAAAGAGCTTAAAAAACTTAAGTAATATTTTTTAACTGTAGGTTGAGCCATTGCCTTTTAGTAAAACTGCTGTAATTTGCAACTACACAAAACTTAAAACTATGTCACTAAAATTATACGCAGTTAGCATTATGGTTATTGCATCAGTTTTTTCCTGCAGCCAAAAAAATGCGAAAGATGAAATAGATGAATCATTACTCAACGCCGCTAAGGAAATTAAATCTGCAGATTCTTCTCTTGCAAAAGCAAATAATGTTCAACCTACTAATGCTGTAGTTAATCCCTTAGCTCCTTCTGCGAACAATGCACCTGTTTTTACTACACCTGCACAGGTTCAAACGCAAGCGGCGCAATACGTCCCAGCGGGGTTTTCGCACAAATACTTTTTAAATATAAAGTTGTAACTGCGAAACCCCGCTGCTGCGAACGCTTTAAATTATTAGGCAGTCACTGTTTTTATACTTAAGAGTGGCGGTATAATAATGAAACCTCTTTTCAACAGCGGGGTTTCACTTAAGCCTTTTAATGTTGCAACGGGATGCTGTGAAAACCCCGCTGGGACGGATCTTACCAACCCATATTCGTTGGCAGAATTTTAGCATTGCCTTTTAGCAAAACTGCTGTAATTTGCAGCTACACAAATTAAAAACTATGTCACTAAAATTATACGCAGTTGGCTTTATGGTTATTGCAGCAGTTTTTTCCTGCAGCCAAAAAAGTGAGAAAGATGAAATAGATGAGTCATTACTCAACGCAGTTAAGGAAAACAAACCTGCAGATTCTACTCTTGCAAATTCAAATACTGTTCAACCTGCTAATGCTGTAGTTAATCCTTTAGCTGCCCCTGCTCCCGGCAGTACTGCACCAGTTTTTAGTGCACCTGTTAATCAAACACAAACACAAGTTCAAACGCAACCGGCGCAATCAGCGCAACCAGTAGCTACAGGACCATTAAATCCTGCACATGGCCAGCCGGGGCACCGTTGCGATATAAATGTTGGCGCACCACTCAATAGCAAACCACCGGCGCTGCCAAACGCAAACCCTGCAACTACTATCAGCACTGGCCCTTCAAATACTACTGTACAAAACGCTGCACAACAAACTTTACCGGGTATGAATCCTGCACATGGTCAGCCTGGTCACCGATGCGATATTGCTGTTGGTGCACCACTTAACAGCAAACCTGCACCGGCTGCAAATACAGTAATAACAAATGTGCCACCGTCTGTAAGCCCTGTAAAATTACCAGCCGACAGTTCTAAAAATTAAATAAAACCGCAGCACAAATTATACCGCCACTTTCACCTTTCTTTTTAAAATAAGAGCAGCAATAAGTGTTACCAGCAATCCTACCGGAAGAATTTCAACATACGTAAACAGGATAACGTAAACAGGATTTTTATACATCGTTATAAAGCTGTCCATCTCTTTGGTTTTTGCGGCAATTTCTGCGGCGGCAGCTCCGCCTGCTTTTAATTTGTCCAGCATGCTGGCAGCATATTTCTCTGCAAAGTCGGGGATAAAACAATAGTAGTCTATCAACCACCCTATAACATAAATGGTAGAAGCGATGAGTGTGATATACAACCCGATCTTAAATCCTTTACCAAAGCTGATGATGCCGGCATTATATTTATCCCGGTAATTTTTAATGGCTACAAAAATCAACGAAAAGGCCAGCAGCATACTGGCATAGCCTATCAACATGCCACCTTCGTAATTACCATTTTTATGATACAGACCCATAGTGATAAAGAACATAGCGGATACTATAACTCCTGCTATTACCCCGTTTACAATTACAATTTTTTTCATGTTTTTTAATTTTGATTTACAAGGCTGTAAAAATGAAAATTAAGTTTCATTTTTCCCTCATACTTTCGGACGATTTTACATTTTATACGGCATTTTCATACTAAAGTATCAGGGTATCAGCATCAGCCTTTTTGCTTTTTCAATGGCCTGTGTTCTGCGGCTTGCATCCAGTTTTATAAAAAGGTTTGCTGCATGGGTTTTAATGGTACTCAGCGAAACAAATAACCGGTCGGCTATTTCACCATTGCTCAATCCTTCGGCCATTAGTTGCAGTACTTCCAGTTCCCGTTTGCTTAAACCCAGCCGCAGCATTTCGGCTTCGTTAAAAACAAATGCGCTGTTTTTTTCGATATAAATTTCTTTCTCCACCACTACCCTTTCTATTTTGGGTTTAGTAAGTTTAAGTGCCAGCCAGATACCGAGGCCGGTAAAAATTATGGCAATAACACCGATGTAAATTTCAAAAGCATGGTCGAAGATGACGAACCTTAACTCGAGCCAGCGCAGTAAAAACAATAAAACAGCAAGGCCCAAACCGTACAGTAGTGTGGATTTATGTTTAGTAAATAAGTTCCGGGTTGTCATTATAAATTTCATGCAGTGGAAATCTGTATTTTCAAATGTAAAACTTTTTGGTTTGCCTGCAAGGTGGGTGTGGATTGGTGTTACTTTCAGGAAGTTTATTGAAGCAAAGCATATTTTTTGTATTTTGAATTACCACTGGCTTCAGCCTGTGGGTTAAATAACAAACATAACCGGCTTTAGCCAAACTAAATATGCCTTTTGTAAAAGTTTATATTCATTTTGTATGGAGTACAAAAAACAGGGTGCCGTCACTCGATTCTTTAGCATTGAGAGAAAAGGTTTGGCAGCATATCAGCGATAATGCAAACAAGAAAGGAATATTTATTGACTTTATAAATGGACATGCAGATCACTGCCATTGCCTTGTTTCGCTTGGTACTGATCAAACTATTGAAAAAGTAATGCAGCTGATAAAGGGAGAATCTTCTTTCTGGATTAATAAACAGGCATTGACCAAACAAAAATTTGAGTGGCAGGATGAATACTTTGCTGTTTCAGTTTCTGAATCAGTTGTAGATAAAGTAAGAGACTATATAAAAAATCAGGAAGAACATCATAAACACAAAACATTTCAGCAGGAATATGATGAGTTCATCAGCAAATATGGGTTTAAAAAATTTGCAGATTAATTTGGCTAAAGCCGGGATGCACTCAACTATTTGTTCCTCCAGCTAAAGCTGGAGGCAATTCAAATGCATGGACCTGCTACATTTAATTGAACAAATGAAAGATTCAATACATCAATAATTAATTGGCATTTGGTAATTAATTTTTTGCTGACAGATGAATTGCTGCTGGTTTTGTATTTTAAATTGCTATTGGATTAAGGATTAATTTGGCTAAAGCCGGATGCACTCAATTATTTGTTTCTCCAGCTAAAGCTGGAGGCAATTCAAAAGCAGGGCCTGTTGTATTTAATTGAACAAATGAAATATTCAACAGAGCAATAATAAAACTGCATTGATTTATTAATTTTTACAGGCAGATGTATTGCTGGTGGTTTTGTACTTTCAATTGCCACTGGCTTCAGCCAGTGGATAAATTTGTAAACCTGTATCGGCTTTAGCCAAACTAAATGTAGGTTATATGAGCAGAGACTACTGTTTATTTTGCAACACTCAATCCTTCATGTGCCAGTTCCATAGTTTCTACTACTGAATTATTATCTGTTACAGTCATCTTAACAGGAAATGCATTCGTCAATTCCCAACTCATAGCTTCCTGGTTCGATTCATCCAGCAGGCTTATCGTCACTTTTTTTCTTTCAAAAGTATTCATCACTACAAGGTTGTACATATCCCAAAGTGCTTTATCATCTTTAAAAATGCCTTTCTTAAGTGTTACGTTGCCATATTTTTTAATGCCGGGCATTTTTACGGTAGAAAATACTTTACTGTTTCCTGCACGGTACTCAATAATCTGGGTCTCAGCATTTAATCCGGTTACTTCCTGGAATAAAATTTCTGCATCGCCAATTTTTACCCTGAAGGCGAATTTAACTAAAGGCCATGTTGACTTTGATTGTTGGTTACCTGTTTCGTCTGCCATAAAATAGTTTTACATGATTTATAAAATAATTGATTGAAAGGGTTATGCATTTTGTTCTGTAATATACACACCGGGAGTTTTGTAATCTGCCATCAGGAAAGGTTTATGAAAGGGAATAAAAAAACTAAAGTATGTTCCTGTTATCTGCTGATAAATATAGTTTACTATTTCAGGGAATCAAAATTTTTCGCATTTTCCGTCGCCATATAACTGCTTATCCATGCCACCCCATACAACAGGATGCCAAATGCCAATCATCAACTATATTAGCAATCTATTTTAATTATGCTGTATGAAAAAAATATTATTCCTCCTGTTGGTATTAACAACACAAATCTCCTTTGCAAATATTTATTATGTAGCAGTTGATGGCAGCGATGCTAATGCCGGTACTAAAAGCCAGCCCTTTGCCACCATTCAAAAATCACAAACAGTTGTAGTGCCCGGCGACACGGTGTATTTACGTGGTGGCACTTACAACCTTACCGAGGCACAGATAGCAAAAAAAGAAAGAATTTATGCCTGCGTTACTTACCTTGATAAAAGCGGTACTGCAGGTAAGTACATCAGCTATATTAATTACCCCGGCGAAACACCAGTGTTTAATTATGCGGCTGTAAAGCCCGAAGGACTTCGGGTTGCTGCTTTTTATGTTACAGGCTCCTACATGCATTTAAAAGGTTTTGAAGTAACTGCTGTGCAGGTAACTATTAAAACACATACGCAGTCGGAGTGTTTTGAAAACCACGGCAGCAATAATATTTACGAGCAGTTAAGCATGCACGATGGTATGGCCATTGGTTTTTATTTGCTGGCTGGCTCTAATAATTTAATTCTTAATTGCGATGCTTACCGCAACTGGGATTATTTTTCTGAAAATGGAAGAGGCGGTAACACTGATGGTTTTGGCAGCCACCCAAGGGCAGGTGGTAAAAATAATATTTTCAGGGGTTGCAGGGCATGGTTCAACAGTGATGATGGGTACGATTTGATCAATGCTTCCGAAGCAACCACCTTTGACCATTGCTGGGCTTTTTACAA
>JAYVJU010000117.1:0-7534 GCA_043769035.1 Ferruginibacter sp. | reverse complement strand
TTTTAGCTGGGCAAGAAATTTCATGTTGCAGTATTTGAGCTGCAAATTTACAACTGCCAAACGACATACCGCCGATTAATACTGCTCATTCTCGTTAGGGAAATCTTTGCTTTTTATATCTTTAATGTATTGCCCTACTGCTGTTGTTATCTGTTCGTTCATATTTAAGTACTGGCGTAAAAAACGGGGCTTAAATTCTGTATTGATACCCAGCATATCATGCATTACCAATACCTGTCCATCACAATCACCTCCTGCACCAATGCCAATTGTAGGAATGTGTAAACTATCTGTAACTTCTTTTGCCAGCACTGCCGGAATTTTTTCCAGCACTATGGCAAAGCACCCGGCTTCCTGCAACAGCAAAGCATCTTTTCTTAATTTATTGGCTTCCTGTTCTTCGGTAGCCCTTACAACATAGGTGCCAAATTTATTGATGGACTGCGGGGTTAATCCCAAATGTCCCATAACGGGAATACCGGCACTTACAATTTTTTTTACGGAGTCAAGCACTTCTTCGCCGCCTTCTAATTTTACGGTGTTGGCGCCGCTTTCTTTCATTATTTTAATAGCAGATGCCAGGGCAATATCTGAATTGGATTGATAATAACCGAAAGGAATATCACAAACGATCAGGCTTCTTTCTCTTGCCCTTACCACACTTTGTGCATGGTAGATCATCTGGTCTAATGTTATAGGAAGTGTGGTAGTATGCCCTGCCATTACATTACTGGCGCTGTCGCCTACTAAAATTATATCAATGCCAGCTGCATCAAAAATAGAAGCAAAAGAAAAATCGTATGCCGTTATCATGGAGATCTTTTCTCCAGCTGCTTTCATTTTTTGTAAAGTGTTGGTGGTTACTTTTTTTACTTCTTTTATTGCTGCAGACATGATTTGAAATTAAGTTTGATAAATCAGCGAAATGGAGTTGGCTCTGCATTAGAATAAAACAAGTCCGGGAGCTATCGCTGGTGTAAAAGTAATAGTTTTTAATTTATTTCACCTCTTCCCACAAATGCCTAATCAATCCATCCACCAAACCAATTTTAGGTACATAAATTTCTTCGGCAGTGGCCCAGCGCATGGTGTTAACATATATTTGCAGGGCGGGTACAATTACATCGGCCCTGTCTCCCCGTAAACTGTATTTGGTTATGCGTTCTTCCAAAGTTACACTGCTTAATTCCTTGTAATAATCTTTTAATAATTCCAGCGAAAGTGGTTTACCATCTTTACGCTTGCTCATGCTAAATACTTTGTTGATATTGCCGCCGGTGCCAATAGCCACCACTTCTTTATGCCCCTTGGTAACAGCTTTAAGGGTTTCTTTCATATCGTCCCACTGCTTATCGGTAACCATATTTTTAAGCAAACGTATGGTGCCGATATTGAAAGATTTTTTATAGGTAAGTATATTGTTACTGAAAAAAGAAAGCTCTGTACTGCCACCACCCACATCTATATATAAATAGCTATGGTCTTTGTCCATGTTTTCTGCCACATGGTTTTCGTAAATCAAATTGGCTTCCAGGTCTCCGCTGATCACTTCAATGCCAATATCTGTTTCCATTTTTATTTTTCGGATGATGTCACCGGCGTTTTTTGCATCTCTCATAGCACTGGTGGCACAGGCTTTTAAATGCTCCACACCATAGGCATTCATTAAATGCTTATATGCTTTCATGGTCTGCATCACCATCCCGATCTTTGCTTTGGATATTTCGCCTGATTCAAAAACATCAAACCCAAGCCTTAGCGGCACCCTTATTAAATTGAGTTTATTAAAAGAGGGGATTCCTTTTTCGTTAATATTTACTTCAGTTATTAAAAGCCTTGCTGCGTTACTGCCAATATCAATTGCTGCTAATTTCAATTCTTTTGTTGATTAGTTAATTGGTTAATAAGTTAATTGGTATTTCGAATGTACAAGCCCACGTTTAAACGAATTTACTAATAAACCAGTAAACCAATAAACTAATTAACCCGGCAGCATTTTTTTGTACAGGTAGTTATAAGTCTCCAGCTGGCTGCGTATTTTTTTGGTATTGCGAGGATTTACATACTGGTTACTGAGTTCATTATCCAGTATTCTTGCTTTAATATTATCGCTTAATTGTATCTGAATAATATCTTTTAATTCCTGCTGAATAGCTTTTTCAAAAATTGGACAGGCAGCTTCTATCCGATGGTCGATATTACGTACCATCCAGTCGGCGCTGGATATAAAAACTTTTTCTTTACCACCATTATTAAAGATCATTACCCTGGCATGTTCCAGGTATTCATCTATAATGCTTATGGCATATACTTCTTTAAATTTTTTATTTTCGGTAAGCATACAAAAGATACCTCTTATTACCAGGTCAATTTTTACACCGGCATTTGCAGCATCATACAATTTATTAATGAGCAACTCATCACTTAACGAATTCAGTTTTAAAGTAATGGCGGCCGGCTTGCCTGCTTTGGCATAGGTTATTTCTTTTGTAATCAGCTGCATCAGTTGCTTGCGCATTCCCGACGGGCTTATCATTAATGTTTTGCAGGCCTTTAAAAAATGCGGACGCATTTTGGGTAACTCCAGGTAATGAAAAATACGTTTTACATCGGCCATAATATTTTTATTGGCAGTAAGCAAACAATGATCGCCGTAAACAGTAGCTGTTTTTTCATTCATATTGCCTGTGCTTACAAAACCATAATGTACCGGCTTGCTGTTTATCATCTTTGTTATTAAGCAAAGCTTGGCATGTACTTTTAAATTGGGTACACCCAGTAAAACTTTTACACCAGCTTCTTCCAACTCTTCTTTCCACTCCAGGTTAGCTTCCTCGTCAAACCTTGCCCTTAATTCCAATACTACAGTTACCTGTTTGCCATTACGCACAGCATTGGTTAAAGCATTAATTATTTTTGAACGAGGTGCAAGCCGGTAACAGGTAATTTTAATACTTACTACATCAGCGTCAATGGCAGCCTCCCGTAACAAATCTATTACCGTATTATAACTATGATACGGGAAATTAAGGAGTATATCTTTTTGTAAAATTACATCTGTAATGCGGTTTACATTTTTTAGTGCCGGGTGTAAAAATGGTTTTTTACGTGTGCTCTTTTTTGCAAATACAGATTCAGGGAAATCTATAAAGTCTTTAAAATTATGTATCCTGCCACCGGCGATAAGATTGTCTTTATGCGTAAGCCCCAGGCGTTTTACCAAATAGGCAAGGAGTGTAGCATCGATATCTTTATCATATACAAAGCGAACAGTTTTTCCTTTTTTACGGTTCTTTAATCCCTTTTCAATTTTTTGTATCAGTGAAGTGGATACATCATTATCGATATCAATTTCTGCATCACGGGTTACTTTAATAATGGCAGAGGAAAAAGTATCATATCCAAAAAAAGAAAAAATATTGGGCAGGCAAAAACGGATTATATCTTCCAGCAAAATGATATGCTTTTCATTTTGTTTTGATGGGAGAATAAGAAATCGTGGCAGACGCCTTGCCGGTACAGATACCAGTGCAAATTTTTTAGCTATGCTTTTATCTTTTTTAGAAAGGGTGCAGGCAAGGTAAATTGACTTATCGCTAAGTATTGGGAAGGCAGGAATACTTTCCATCATCAGCGGAACAATATTGCTGCGTATTTCTTCATTAAAATAATCCAGTACAAATTTTTGCTGTAGCCGGTTTATTTTTTTTTCATTAAGTAAAAATATTTTTTGCTTTTTAAGCTCTCTTAAAATTTCGTTCCATATTCGTTCAAATTCTTTCTGTTGTTCCAGTACTTTGTCCTGTATTTCCTCCAAAATAAGACTGGGATTAATTTCCAGGTGCATATTTTTTTTATGCTCAATGGCGATCATCCTGTTTAGTGTAGCTACTCTTACCCTGAAAAATTCATCAAGATTATTGGAGAAAATACCCAGAAAGCGAATCCTTTCCCGAAGAGGAACCGTATCGTCGGCGGCTTCCTGTAATACACGGCTGTTGAAAGAAAGCCAGCTGATATCCCGTATAATTGTTTTTTGCCTGGACACTTTATTTTTTTTGCGAAAGTAAAGGGATTAATGTAACGGGAATATAAATTCAATATTAAGTTATGATGAATTTTATATCCCTTTCAATAATTATTGCCGCTTCATTTTTTCGATGATTGATGTGGTGGAAAAACCTTGCAGTATAGCCGCAATTTTTACTTCGCCGCCATTGGCCATTACTTCTTTGGCGCCAACAATCTGTTCTAAAGTATAATCGCCGCCTTTTACCAGCACATCGGGAAGTATTGCAGTTATTAAATTTAAGGGGGTATCTTCTTCAAAAATTATTATGGCATCTGTAAGTACAAGCGATGCCAGTATTAATGCCCTGGAATTTTCATTGTTAACGGGCCTGCTTTCGCCTTTCAATCTTTTTACAGACGCATCAGCATTTACACCCACAATTAAAATATGTCCGTGGGCAGCGGCTTCACTCAATGATGCAATATGGCCTTCGTGTAAAATGTCGAACACACCATTGGTGAAAACAATTTTTTTATTTTGTAAACGCCAGCGTTTTAACTGCGACTGTAAACCTGCCAGTGTAAAAATTTTATCAGGTATTGAGCTTACTGCTTTCATTTTTTGTTTTGTTTATGTAGGGTAATAGGGCTAAGCAAATAAAGCCTACTACAAGGGTTATTAAAAATTGTGCTGACCATTGCAGCATGCCATTTGCATTACCAAAGCCTTCTTCAATATTATATAATAGCATGGCTTTCATTAAAAGCTCTGGATAGGCTCCAATACCACCGGGTGTAATAATAGTGGCTACCGTTCCAAATACTAAAACAGGAAAGGCCGCCAGAACAGGCAACACCGATGTTTCTTTTATGGCATGAAAACCTACATAAGTACCTGCCAGGTAACAGGCCCATATAAAAACACTGTGAAAAATAAAAAGCCATTTATTTTTTAAATTTTTTACACTCAACAAACCTTCAACAATGCCTTTAATTATTCCTTTAATTCTGTCGATAAATTTTATGTGGTGGTATTTTTTAAAAATATACCGGAATGCCAGGTACACAACTAATACGATGGCTATAAGAAGTACAAAACGTATTATTATATCCCTTTTATCTCCCGAAAGAATATGCTCGTTGATTGTTGCCTTTGTGTAAGCCCCTACAATTTTTGCCTGCGTAAGTAATGATATCACTATAATTACTGCAAATGATAATAAGTCAACAGCTCTTTCTACCAATATTGTTCCTACTAATTTATCAGCCGGTACTTTTTCGTATTTACCAAGTATAGTGCATTTTAAAACTTCACCAAGACGGGGGAAAGCAAAATTTGCAAGATAGCCTATCATTACGGCGCAAAAGGTATTGCTTAACCTGGGCTTATATCCCATTGAGCCCATCAGTATTCTCCAGCGTAATGCCCTGCTTAAGTGGCTTGCCGATAAAATAAAAAAAACAGGAACTAAAAGTAAATAATCTGCAGTTTTAAGTGCTGTAATAAATTTTTCATACTGGTCATCAGGAAGTTTGTGAATACTCCACCACACCAAAAAAATACCCAGCCCTAAAAAAAAACCGAACTTAAGTATTGAGATCAACCGTTTTTGCATACGGGTTACAAATTACAATAGATTATTTAAAAGATTGTATTAACCGGTAATAATGATACAATTTTAATTGAGTAACATGTTATCGATGAGCCGCACTTCATTTAAATATGCTGCTATAAGTGCAACTATATTTTTTTTGCCATCCCAGTACTCTATAAGTTCCAGGTTATCTGCACTGGCAATTGCTACATAGTCTGGTTTAAAGCCTTCAGCTGTTAAATACTGTATAGCCCTTTCTTTTAAATCCTCAATATAGCCAGGCTTAATTTCTCTTTTCAAAAATGTGAGTGTATCATAAATTTTAACTGCCTTTTCCCGTTCCTGTTTATTTAAACGCATATTTCTGCTGCTCATTGCAAGGCCATCGTCTTCCCTTAAAGTAGTGCAAACAATTACATTAACTTTCAATTCTATCAGTTCAGTCAGTTTTTTTATTACCATACACTGCTGGTAATCTTTTTGCCCTAGAAATAAATTATCCGGCTCAATTATTTGCAGCAAACGATGCACCACCTGGCAAACTCCCTGAAAATGCCCCGGCCTGTATTTGCCTTCTAAAACGGTTTCTAAATACCCAAGATCGTACTTTTGCAGGTTACTAAAAGCAGTTGGGTATATCTCTGCAACTGAAGGAAGAAACAATATGTCACATCCTGCCTGTTCCAAAATTGCTATATCTTTTTCCAATGTTACAGGGTATTTTTCAAAATCTTTAGGGTCGTTAAACTGGGTGGGGTTTACAAAAATGCTTGATACAGTTATGGGGTTGGTGTTTTTTGAATTAGTGATTAATGAAATATGACCCCGGTGTAGTGCACCCATTGTAGGTACATAACCAATAGTATTGCCCTTTTCTCTCATTTGAGTAAGCAAAAGGCGGAGGTCTTCAATTTTCTTAACAAGTATCATTTTATCAGTTATTAGGCTTCAAATGCTTATAGCAGCTCAATTTCAAAAAAAAAAATCGTACTTTTGCACTCCCTTAAAAAATTAACAAGCATCTTAATATAGCGCAAATGTCTACAAAGAAAAGAATTTTATTCATTGCCAACGAAATGTCGCCTTATCTGGAGCTAACGGATTTTGCAGAGATGGTGAATAAACTGGCGGTGAAGTCGAATGACAGTGGAATGGAAGTAAGGTGTATAATGCCACGTTTTGGTACTATTAACGAAAGAAGGCACCGTTTACATGAAGTGGTTCGCTTATCTGGTATAAATGTATCTATTGACAGCGATGATTATCCTTTAATGATTAAAGTGGCATCGTTACCTAATGCAAGGCTGCAGGTTTATTTTTTGGATAATGAAGATTATTTTAAACGCAAATCAGTTTTTCATGATGAAAAAGAAAAATGGTTTGATGATAACGGACTTAGAACAGTGTTGTTTTGTAAAGGTGCTTTGGAAACGGTGAAAAAATTTGGCTGGCCCCCTGATATTATCCATTGCAGCGGATGGATGACCGGCTTAGTCCCTATGTTTATTAAAAATGCCTATAAAAAAGAACCCGTTTTTGGAAACAGCAAAGTGGTGTACACCATCGGTGAAACTTCTTTTAAAGAAAAGCTGGGTGCCGATTTTTTAAAGCTGGCAACAATAAACGATTACGTAACTAAAAAAGAACTGGAATCATTTAAAGATAGTAATAACGTGGCCATGTTCAGAGGGGGTGCAACGTTTGCAGATGCTGTTACTTTCGGATCGGAAAAGGTGGATAAAAAACTTGCCGAAGAATTTTCGAAAGTAAAAGGTAAAAAAATATTGAAGTATAATGCTGAAAGTGATTTAACAGACTATTTGCAATTATATACCGACCTTGCCAAGTAGAAAAAACTAATACCTTTTATTAAATTTATTTTTGTGCAAAAACGTATTCTGTCGATAGCAATAACTGCATTATTGTTT
>JAYVJU010000116.1:0-7920 GCA_043769035.1 Ferruginibacter sp. | reverse complement strand
TTGGTATTTACTTCCAGTATGCGTTTTATTTCTTCTAAACTTTCTTCGGTTGCCTGGCGGCCGATTGCAGGGTTTGCACCAGCGCCCAAGCCTTGTGTTAAGTGTGGCCCCAGCTGAATTTTGTTGGGTACTTTACTTAATGCAATTGCCTGTGCATCTGTATTACAAATAATGAAGTTTACGCCTTCAATATTTTGAGAGAACATGTGGTTTACTGCATTGCTTCCGCCACCACCTACGCCTATCACTTTAATGATGGAGGATTGTTCTTTTGGCAAATCAAAATGTATCATAACTTGTTTGTTTTAGAGCCCCCTCAATACTCCGCCAACTGGCGGAGACTTTCGCAGAGCTTTTAGTTTTTGTACAGTATTTATTTTTCAATTAGTAAGAAAGAAAAATATACTGTATCAGAATAATGGGTTATAGTTAAGAACTGTTTTTACTTTTTGTAATCTTCGCAACTATCTCCTGCCTTTCCCTCCCCTTGGGGGAGGACAGGTGGGGCTACAATTTTGCGTCTTCTTCTTCTTTAAATAAATCTATCAATCCAATTTTAAATGAATCCATAAAGCCCTTTAATGTTTTGCGTTGCTTTATTTTAACTGTTCTGTTTTCGTCGATCACATCTAATGTTTCTTCTACCGGCTGTTGCTGTAAACCTTGTGGTACTTCAACTCTTCTAAAGCTTTCTTCAAACTGCTTATTCTTATTTTCGTAATCGTTGTAGCCTTTTAATATTAAACCAATACAGGTACTGTACATTGGTTTTGCCAGCTCGTCAATATGGCCGGCTGCCAGGTGTTCGTTAGGATAACCGATCCTTGCATTTAACCCGGTAACATATTCTGTTAACTGAATTAAATGTTTTAGTTGCGATCCGCCACCGGTAAGTATCACGCCGCCATTCAGCATTCTTGTATCAAGGCCAACCTGTTTTAAATGGTAGGTTACAAAATCCATGATCTCACTCATACGTGCCTGTATAATGCCTGCCAGATTTTTTACAGAAATTTCTTTTGGCGCCATACCACGTAAACCGGGAATGGTAATGAATGCATTTGATTTTGCTTCGTCACTTAATGCGCTGCCAAACTGTACTTTCATTTGCTCGGCCTGTGTTTTTAAAACTCCCAAACCGGTTTTAATATCGTTGGTAATATTTTCGCCACCGAATGGAATTACCGCAGTGTGTTTTAAAATGCCTTCGTAAAAAACGGCAAGGTCGGTTGTACCACCACCAATATCCACAATAGCAACACCGGCTTCCAGATCCTGATCGCACATTACAGCGGCTGCAGAGGCCAATGGTTGTAATACCAAATCTTTAGTTTGCAATCCCGCCTTCTCAACACTTCTGTTGATATTGCGTATAGCATTTTTATCGCCTGTTATAATGTGAAAGTTAGCACCCACTTTTACACCACTGTAACCAATTGGGTTAGGTATGTTTTGAAAATTATCAACTGTAAACTCCTGCGGTATCACATCAATGATCTGGTCGCCGGCAGGAATATAAGTGCGGTATTGATCTGCCACCAGGCGGTCAATTTCTTCCTGGCGTATTTCTTCTTCAATACTCTGCCTTACTATATCGCCACGGGTTTGTAAACTTTTTATATGATGGCCAGCAATACCTACATACACTTCATTTATCTCCAGGTTAGGGTTGGAGTCGTAGCAGTTTTTTAAAGCCATTTCAATAGCCTTAATGGTTTGATCGATGTTTAACACCATACCGTGTTGTACACCGTTGCTGTTGGCCCGGCCAAAGCCAAGAATTTCAAGCTTGCCATATTCATTTTTCCGTCCGGCAATGGCAGCAATTTTTGTAGTACCGATATCCAGGCCTACAATAATGGGTTGTTCATGATTCATAATTGTATGTTTTGTGTGTTTGTGTTTTATAGTTGATGGTTGATAGTTGTTAGTTGATAGCTATGCTTCATAATTACAAAGTTCCTTCCTGTAAACTGTCATCTAACAACTATCAACTTTTTTTTAATAATCATTTTTTTTAGGCATTACTACTTTTGGTTTTTGTTCTGTTGGTTTTTGAGGATTTGGTTTTACCACTGTTGGTTTTTTGGTAGGGTTTGGATTAGTTGCAGCCGGCTTTTTAACAGGAGCAATAGTGCTCCTGGTGTCCGGTTTTGGTACTGGTGGTTTTGCTGGAGGAAGTTGGATTGTGGTTGGTTTTTTCACAGGGTTTGGATTGGCATTTGCCGGATTAAGAACGGGCTGTTGATTGGTTGGTTGCAGAGGTTGATCTTGTATTGCATTTGTTGTTTCAAAATTATCATCCCGTTGTATTGATTGTTGTATCATACTGCCATCGGCAGTGTTATTATTGTTATCCTGCAAAATGGTTTGCATAGAGTCTTCTGCCTGTCTTGCAGCATCGGCAGCTATCAGCTGCATGATCTGCAATGTCCTTACCGAGTCTGCAGTTTTATCTTCGGCACCTCTTTTTTTAGCAACTACCTGGTTTTTATATTGCACATTTATCTCACTGTATTTGCTCCATCCTGTTTTTATCATTACCTGCTTGTAAAACAATTGCAGTTTGCTGAATTTTTCTTCAATATCGGTTGCATTACCAAAAACAATAAGCTGGTTGCCGATCTTAGGGATCATTTCAAAATTCTGCTGCGCTGTAATATCTACCTGGTCAATCATCGCCATACTAAAAGAATCTTTTTGCAACACAATGCTGATATCTCTAACAGCCTTTAATAAATTACTATCGGCAGCCGACAACACAATTTTATCTGAAGGAAAATTGGTGAACACCGGGAGCCTTGCAGAAAATTTATCGCTCAGCGGCAGCATTTTTAATGCCGTATCAATATAAAATGAAGTGCCGCCTGCTGTAAACACTCTTGCTACCGGCTCACGTTCCTGTACAGTAACTTTTAAAATATCATTATTATCAAAGAACAATTCGGTATTTTTTATCCAGGTACTTTTTTCCAGTTCGGTTTCCAGCTGCCTTAAATCAAAACTGCCAATGGATTTGCCTACAGGATTTCCGTTACCAACTTTTTCAATGGTATTGAGAATATCTTTTTCATCCACAAACTTTTCATCGTTAAACAAAGTGTTTTCAATACCTGAAATTTTAATTACTACTTTTTTACATTGCTTCGAATCGTTTTTACGGATTGCTGCCGCCAACAATACAGTGGTACCTGTACCAATCACCAGCCATAGCAGGGCGAAGAGTATTTTTTTAATGCTGTATCGTTTTTTATTTTCCATTGCGGCCCCTATCCCCTAAAGGGGTAAATGGGGAAGATTATGTTTTATTTGTGTTGTTCTGTCAATATTTTTTTTATCGGTTCAACTAATGTGTCAATATCTCCTGCTCCTGCTGTTATTACTAATTCTCTTTTGTTTTCTTTTAACCAGATCAGCAATTCGTCTTTTGTTTTTATGCTGCTATTTTTATTTTTCATTTTACCCAAAACCATTTCACTTGTCACACCTTCCATTGGTAATTCTCTTGCCGGGTAAATGGGTAAAAGAATAATTTCATCTGCCATATCCAGTGTTGCTGCAAAGGCATCAGCAAAATCTTTTGTGCGGCTGTACAGGTGTGGTTGAAAAATAACCGTACACTTTCTTGCCGGAAATAAATTTTTTGCACCTCCCAGCAAAGCCTTCAGTTCATCCGGGTGATGAGCATAATCATCTATATACACTGTTGTGTCATTCTTCACTATATACTCAAACCTTCTTTTTACACCTTTAAAAGAACTTACTGCGGCTTTAATTTTATCGTCTTCAATTTTTAAATACTTTGCCACACCAATTGCCGCTATCACATTTTCTATATTATGTAGTCCGCCCATGTTCAATACCACATTTTCAATTGTCCAGTAATTATTGATCACATCAAATTCATAAGCCCCGTCGGCAATTTTTAAATTACTGATGTGAATGTTTGCTTTATCGTCATCCACACTATAGGTACAGGTATCATGTACTTTAAAATCATTGTTTCTTTTTAACCCATGCTTTAATATCAAACAACCACCCGGTTTTATTTTTGCAGAAAAGTCGATAAAAGCCTGTTCTACATTTTCGGCAGTGCCATAAATGTCAAGATGGTCTGCATCCATCGCCGTAATAATGGCAACATCCGGGTTCAATTTCAAAAAACTTCTGTCGTACTCATCTGCTTCCACCACACAAACATTATTGTCGCTGCTCCCCGATTTATTCGGGGCAAGCCAGAAATTACTGTTGTAGTTGCTTGCTATGCCACCCAAAAAAGCATTGCAACCAAAACCGCTGTGCCTTAGTATGTGTGCCACCATTGTGCTGGTGGTTGTTTTACCATGCGTACCGGCTACACAGATATTAAAAGAGCTGTTGGTAATGGCACCTAATACATCACTTCGCTTTATAACAGTGTAATTATTTTGCTGGTAGTAGTTTAACTCTTTATGATCTTTTGGTACTGCCGGCGTATAAACTATTACCTGTGCATTTTTGTCAATGAACTCAATATTGTCTTCAAAATGCACTTTAATCCCTTCTGCCTCCAATTGTTTTGTTAAAGGCGTTGCTGTTTTATCATACCCCGAAACAACAACTCCTTTTGCATTAAAATATCTTGCTATCGCACTCATTCCAATGCCGCCAATACCTATAAAATAAATGCCCCCATCCCCTAAAGGGGAGTTATTCAACGACTCTACAATTTCTTTTACATCTTTCATAGCCTTACAATCCCTGATGAACTTTTAAATATTATTCAAAATTTCTTTTGCGATAATTTCATCAGCATTAATTATACCTAAGTTGCTGATATTGTTTTTTAATTCATTTTGCTTTTCCACATCTCTGGATAAACTGATAATGGCCGGCACCAACCTATCTAACGCATCGCCATCTTTTATCATTATGCCTGCATTTTTATTAACTAAATTTTGTGCATTTACAGTTTGATGATCTTCTGCTGCAAAGGGAAACGGCACAAACACCGCCGGTTTTTTTACCACACACAATTCAGCAATTGCCATTGCACCGCTGCGGCTGATAACCATATCAGCAGCGGCATAGGCGTTCTCCATCTGCATAATAAAATCATTTACCCAAATGTTATTTTTCCCAGCTGCCCTTTGTTTTCCTTTAGTTGCATAAGGTTTACCTGTTTGCCAGATCAGCTGTAATCCATTTTTTTCAAATTCTTCCAGGTGTGTATCAATAGCTTCATTAATACTTTTTGCACCCAGGCTTCCACCAACGGAAAGAATAGTTTTCTTTGCTGCATCCAATCCAAAAAATGCTATCCCTTCTTCTCTTGTAACAATGCTTTGCGAAATACTGCTCCGTACAGGATTTCCAGTGATCATTATTTTTTGCGCCGGAAAAAAATTTTCCATACCATCGCTTGCTGTAAATATCCTGGTGGCTTTTTTACCCAGCATAATATTTGCTTTACCGGCAAATGAATTGCTTTCGTGAATAAAAGTTTTAATGCCTTTTGACTGGGCGTAACGCAATACCGGAAAACTGGAATAACCACCCACACCAATTACAGCTGTTGGCCGAAAAGATTTAAATATCTGCCTTACCTGGAAAAAACTTTTTACCAGTTTATAAGGCAGGCCAATATTTTTTATCAAAGAACTTCTGTTAAATCCCGCTATATCCAATCCTTCAATCTTAAACCCAGCCTGCGGCACTTTTTCCATTTCCATTTTTCCTTTTGCTCCAACAAACAAAAACTCAGTTTGTGGTGCCATTTTTTTAATGGCGTTAGCAATTGCTATTGCCGGAAAAATATGCCCGCCTGTTCCACCACCCGCTATAATAATGCAGCCCCCTCCGCCCCCTGAAGGGGGAACCGTAGCCACTTTTTCACTTTTTACTTCCTCCATTTATTATACAGTTCAAAATCTATTTTAATTCAAACACCAAAACTTCTCCGCACCAATCTCCGCTACGGTAAAGTTCCCCCTTCAGGGTGCGGAGGGGGCTGGTTCCAGTTGCTCCACGTTTCTGGCCACACTTAAAATAATGCCTATTGATAAACAGGTGAACAGGAAACTGCTTCCGCCCATGCTTACCAATGGTAATGTAACTCCCGTATTAGGAAATGCATTTACTGCCACTCCCATATTTGCCATTGCCTGTATTACCAATGTAAAACTTAAAGCCAATGCTAAAAATGCCCCAAACGCATATGGGCATTTTCTATACAACCTTATACACCTGTACAAAAACAACAGGTAAATAAACACCATAAATGCCGCACCCATAAAACCGTATTCTTCTATTATGATGGCATAAATAAAATCACTGTAAGAGTGTGGCAAAAAATTTCTTGCTTCGCTGTTGCCGGGCCCTTTACCAAACCAGCTGCCATTTGCAATGGCAATTTTTGCCTGGTTTACCTGGTATAATTTTTCGTTATCCGTTTCTTTATTACTATACACAAATGTTTGTATACGGCTTACCCATGTTTTAACCCTGCCTGCATCAAAAATTGCAGGAAGATCCTTTGATTTATGTGTCGTCTTATCATAAGTACTTACTGCAATAGTAAATAAGAGTATAATTGGTATCAGTGCTATACCTATCGACATCAGTAAATGTTTGGTATTTACCCTGCCAATGAACATCAGCATAAAACTTGTAGCTCCCACCAGTAATGCTGTAGATAAATTTGCCGGTGCTATTAACGCACAAATAATTACTACCGGAATTACTATTGGTAAAAATCCTTTTTTAAAATCTTTAATTACATTTTGCTTACGGCTTAACTGTAAACTTAAATACATGAACAGTGCAAGTTTTGCAAGGTCGGATGTTTGCATGGTCATATTGATAACCGGCAATTTTATCCAACGGCTGCCATCGTTTATTCTGGCACCAAAGAAGAGTGTATAAATCATTAAAGGGATAGAAACTAGAAAAAGAATTTTTGCCACCCTTGCATAAATGGTATAATTAACCCGGTGAGCAAAATAAATAAGCAATATGCCGAGGATAATAAATGCAAACTGTTTAAACAGATAACTCTCGGTACTCTTACTGTATTTATAAGCCAACGAACCTGTGCTGCTGTACACTACCAGTAAACTTATTAAAGTAAGAATAACCACAATACCCCAAATAACACGGTCGCCTTTGGTTTTGCTTACCAAATTGTTACTCATGTTTGGAGTAAAGAGTTCTTTTATGTTAATTAAACTTGCCATGCACCTATCCCCTAAAGGGGGATTATCGATTTTTTATTTTACAATTCCTTTACTGCTTGTTTAAATTGATTACCCCTGTCTTCATAATTTTTAAACAGGTCGAAACTTGCACATGCCGGGCTTAATAATACCACATCTCCTTTAGTAGAAAAATGAAAAGCGGCCTGCACAGCTTCCTTAGCACTGGTAGTGTTTACCATTAATGAAACAGTGTCGCCAAATGCTTCATGAATTTTCCTGTTATCGTTGCCCAGGCATACGATAGCTTTTACTTTTTCTTTAACCAGTTCTTTTAATAAAGAATAATCATTGCCTTTATCAACACCACCTAAAATCAATATCACCGGTTTTTCCATACTTTCCAATGCAAACCAGGTACTGTTTACATTAGTTGCTTTGCTGTCGTTAATGAACTGCACATTTTTAATGGAAGCCACAGGCTCCATGCGGTGCTCCAGGCTTTCAAAAGTTTGCAGTGCTTCTCTTATCTTTTCCTTTCTGATGTCAACTGCAGATGCGGCTAAGCTTGCAGCCATGCTGTTGTATTGATTGTGTTTGCCTTTTAGTGCAAAGTCCTCAATACTCATTTGCATTTCTTCGTTCTTCCATTTCAGGTGCATTTTTGCGTTCATCAAATATGCTCCCTGCGGTAGTGGTTTACTCATGGTAAATGGGGCTGGTGTTGATTTAATGTGATAGTTAGTTA
>JAYVJU010000115.1:0-9461 GCA_043769035.1 Ferruginibacter sp. | reverse complement strand
AATGCAGGAAGGTTTTGGGATATTGTTGACAGGCACAAAGTAAATATTTTATACACTGCCCCTACAGCTATAAGAAGTTTAATGGGCTTTGGGTTAGATCCATTAAAAGGAAAAGACCTTTCTTCATTAACTACATTAGGCACTGTTGGCGAACCTATCAACGAAGAAGCATGGCATTGGTATGATGAAAATATCGGCAAGAAAAAATGCCCGATCGTTGATACCTGGTGGCAAACAGAAACCGGCGGCACACTCATTTCAAACCTTGCAGGTGTTACACCGGGCATACCAAGCTGGGCATCTTTACCCATGCCGGGTGTGCAGCCAATACTGGTTGATGAAAATGGAAAAGAGGTCACCGAAAAAGATGAGCATGGTATGCTTAAAGGAAATCTTTGCATTAAAGCACCATGGCCTTCTATTTTAAGAACTACTTATGGCGATCATGAACGTTGTCGCACCAATTATTTTGCTACCTATCCTGGCTTATATTTTACCGGCGATGGTGCATTAAAAGATGAAAAGGGCAATTACAGAATTACAGGAAGGGTGGATGATGTATTGAATGTAAGCGGTCACCGCATTGGTACAGCCGAGGTAGAGAATGCCATCAATATGCATGCCGGTGTGGTGGAAAGTGCAGTAGTGGGTTATCCGCATGATGTAAAAGGCCAGGGTATTTATGCCTATGTAATTTTCAGCGGCCACCATGGTGATGATGACTCAAGAAGAAAAGATATTTTACAAACCGTTACAAGAGTAATTGGCCCTATTGCCAAACCAGATAAGATACAATTTGTAAGTGGCTTACCTAAAACACGTAGCGGTAAAATTATGCGCCGCATTTTAAGAAAGATAGCCGAAGGCGAAACAGAAAATTTAGGAGATACTTCAACTTTGCTTGACCCGGGGGTAGTGGAAGAAATTAAGAATGGGAAATTATAATCACTTTTATAAATGCAGTATTGATTTAATTTTATAGCTATGTATAACTAATAAAGTATGAAATTGTATTATCCTTTTGCCGCTGCATTGTTTTTGTTCTTTATAGCATTTTCTTTTTCTGCCACAGCGCAAATGAAAAGCTGCTGTGAGCCGGATAGTGTAAAGCTGGTGTCAACCGTAAAGCAATCGAAAGGCACATTAAGAATGATAAAGATCCTGGACAGCATTAACAGGAATGCAAACTCCGAGGATTTTTATGTAATGAACACCCAGCGTGCCGCATCTTTTAAAAAGAAACTGATAACCGAAAAAGACCCCAACAAAAGACTGAACTTTTATTTTCAGTACAGTGTGGAATCATTAAATGCAGGTAATACCGATGAGGCCATCGGTGTACTTAGCCAGGTTATTAATGCCATGAAAATAACTCAGGAAAATTTTACCCCGCAATACAAATTATTTTTCGACCAGCTAGCCATTGCCTATATGAGAAAAGGTGAGTTGGAAAATTGTGCCGCCAATCATAATCCGCAAAGCTGTATCATCCCCATACAGGGCAATGGCATTCATCAATTAACTTCAGGCTCGGAACGTGCAATAGAAATATATAAGATCATCCTGAATAAATTCCCCGACGATCTTCAATCGAGATACCTGTTAAATATTGCTTACATGACCTTGGGTAAATATCCTGCTGAAGTACCAAAGCAATGGCTGATAGAGTCGGGTGTATTCAATCAAAATAATAGCGGCAATATTGTTTTAAAAGATATCGCCGGTAAAAAAGGTGTTGATATGAATGGTATTTCCGGCGGCTGTGTGGTGGATGACCTTGACAATGATGGCTTGCTGGATATTATGGCAACTTCTTACGGACTAAATGACCAGATAAGATATATGCACCAGATGAAAGACGGTACATTTAAAACAGAAACCACATCATCAGGTTTGGTCGGTATCACCGGCGGATTAAATATGATACATGCTGATTATAACAATGATGGTTTTAAAGATATTGTTGTGTTAAGAGGCGGCTGGTGGGGTAAAAATGCTAAGTTTCCTTTTTCGTTATTAAAAAATAATGGCAATAATACTTTTGAAGATGTAACGATTGAGCTGGGCCTGTATTCGCCGGCACCAACGCAAAGTGCAGCCTGGGGCGATTTTAATAACGATGGCTGGATAGATCTTTTTGTGGCACACGAAAATTATCCCTGCCAGTTATTCATTAATGAAAAAGGGAAATTTAAAGAAGTATCTAAAAAATACGGACTAAACATTACCACATTTGCAAAAGGTTGTGTGTGGGGCGATATTAATAATGATGGTTTTCCTGATTTGTATCTTTCTGCATTAGGAGCACCCAATAAATTATGGCTCAATAAGCCCGGTGCAACTGCCGGCGAAAGAACATTTGAAGACATCAGTAAAGCTGCCGGTGTGGAAGAGCCGATCTATAGTTTCCCCACCTGGTTTTTCGATTTTGACAATGATGGTTATCTCGATTTGTTTGTTTCGGGTTACGATACCAAACGTTTTTCTGAAGTTGGTGGCGATGCAGCCCGTGATATGCTGGGTATGCCTGCCTTAGGAGAACTGCCACGTTTATACCATAACAATGGTGATAATACATTTACTGATGTAAGTGCAGCTTACGGCGTTAACCATGTAAACTATGCCATGGGTTGTAATTTTGGCGATATTGATAATGATGGCTGGCTGGATTATTATTTGGGCACCGGAGCTCCCGAATATACCACCATTGTACCTAATAAACTCTACCATAACATAGCAGGCAAAAAATTTGAAGACATCACTTATGCTACCAACACCGGGCATATACAAAAAGGCCATGCCGTAGCTTTTGCCGATATTGACAATGATGGCGACCAGGATATTTATGAAGTAATGGGAGGCGCCGTGGAAGGTGACCGTTTTAGAAATGTATTGTTTGAAAATACTTCGACTACCGGTAACCATTGGGTAAAATTAAAACTACAGGGTGTTACTGCAAACCGGGCAGCTATTGGTGCAAGAGTAAGAATAAAAGTAAAAATGCCCGATGGTGGTTTTCAGAATTTTTATCATACTGTTTGTACCGGTGCAAGTTTTGGCTCTCAAACTTTAACTGTACAGGCGGGCCTGGGTAAAGCAACAGGTATTGAAGAAATAGAAATTGAATGGCCTAATGCAAAGCAAACCAAAGAAACTATTACCGGTGTTTCTATGGATAGCGAAATAAATATAAAAGAAGGTATAGGAAAATTATAAGCCAACTCGAAAATAAAATGTTGCTATTCCTTGTACATACAAACAGCAAATACTTTCTCATAACAAGATTTTTAAGTTATATAATACATACCTGATGCTGTTAATTTAAGGTTTACATAAGCAAAGCCTTTATTTTTGTTGAAAATATTTTTATGGGTCAATTTTTTAAGTACCTGTTGCGTACTGTTCTGGTACTTTTTATTCTTATCAATATCATTGTGGCCTTTCATGCGTATAAGTTTACTCACTTTTATAATGCAGGAGAAGTTACCATAAAAACCCAGCAGGAAAAATCGGGTTGGGATAAAACAAAAGAAATATTATTTGGTATAAATGCAGCAAAACAAAAAAATACAGCGCCGGATTCAGCCAACCATGTTGTTTTTTTAACTACAAAAGACAGCTTAAAATTAGAAGCCTGGTACACCGCAACTGATAGTGCCAAAGGAACAGTATGTATATTTCATGGGCATGGCGGTAAAAAAAGCAGTAACAATGCAGAGGCAGCAGCATTTAGAAAAATGGGCTACAATACTTTTCAGTTAGACTTCAGGGCACATGGCAATAGCCAGGGTAATACCTGCACCATTGGTTACGATGAAGCCGAAGATGTGCAACTGGCTTATGATTTTATAAAAAATAAAGGCGAAAAAAATATTGTATTGTGGGGCATATCAATGGGAGCAGCTACCATTACAAAAGCCATAAATGATTATGCACTGCAGCCGAAAAAAATAATTTTAGAAATGCCTTTCGGTACAATAGAAGATGCTGTTGAAGGCCGTGTAAAAATGATGGGATTGCCAGCCCAGCCTGTATCTGTATTACTTACTTTTTGGGGCGGTGCAGAGCATGGCTTTTGGGCATTTAACATGAAGCCACAGGAGTATGCCAAAAAAATTACCTGCCCGGTTTTATTGCAATGGGGTAAAAACGATCCAAGAGTTAGCAGGAAAGAAGAGGATAAACTGTTTGCCAACCTTGCTGCAGCCAACAAAAAATTTGTAGTGTATGAAAACAGCCAGCACGAAAGTTTGTGTAAAAAAGAAAATGAAAAATGGATTGCTGAAATAAATGCCTTTTTACAATAATGCACCCCAAAGATATTTCCATACTTGATTTTACGTATCAATTGCCCGATGATAATATTGCATTGCATCCATTGGAGCAACGTGACGCTTCTAAATTACTGGTGTATAAAAGTGGCGTAATCAGCCAGGATGTTTATCAAAACATAGCCACCCATCTGCCGCAAAACAGTTTATTGGTGTTTAACAACACAAAAGTTATTAATGCCAGGATACTGTTTACAAAACCAACAGGTGGTGTTATAGAAATATTTTTACTGGAGCCTTACCAGGCAGATTATACCAGCACATTAACAGCAACAAAAACCTGCACCTGGAAATGTTTTATTGGTGGAGTAAGTAAATGGAAAAACGGCTCACTTGAATTAGAAATTAAGAACGAAAAATTAAAAATTGAATTAAAGGAGAAATTCTCTGATGCATACCTGGTAGAATTTAGTTGGAGTGGAGGTGCAACATTTGCTGAGCTAATAGAAATAGCTGGTAAAATTCCGTTACCGCCTTACATAAAAAGAGAGGCTGATATTAACGATGCTAAACGCTATCAAACTATTTATGCTGCATACGATGGCTCTGTTGCAGCACCAACTGCCGGATTGCATTTTACTGAAAATATTTTTACTGCTTTAGCTAAAAAAGACATCACTAAAGAATATGTAACGCTTCATGTAGGTGCCGGAACATTTAAGCCGGTAAAAGCGGCTACCATGCAGCAACACGAAATGCATGCCGAATGGATTGATGTAAACACTGTAGCTATTGAAAATATTATTGCCAATTTAGACAACACTATTGTTGCAGTTGGCACTACTTCTTTAAGAACATTAGAAAGCCTGTATTGGCTGGGTGTAAAAGCATTGTTACATCCTTCGCTACCGCAATTGCAAATTACTCAATGGGAAGTGTATGATGAATTATGGGGAACAGGCATTGCTGTTAAAGATGCCTTACAAGCCTTACTAAAATGGCTGCAAAAAAATAACCTTACACAACTGTTTACACAAACACAAATATTAATTGCACCCGGTTATCAATTTAAAATTGTAAAGGCTTTAGTTACAAATTTTCATCAACCACAATCTACTTTATTATTATTGGTGGCTGCTGCTGTTGGAAATGGTTGGAGAAAAATTTATTCCTGTGCTTTGGAAAATGACTTTCGCTTTTTAAGTTATGGCGATGGGAGCCTCTTGTTTGTAAATGCTGAATAAAGAAAAACTGTTGAACGGCTGCCAGCCTTTTGCTGCAAAAAGTCCCAAGACTAATCTTACTAATTAAAAATGAAATCACTGATTTTAGAGTGCAGGTTCCCCTTCAAGGGCGGAGGGGTTATTGCTGAATAGTAACCGGTGTACCAACAGGTATATAACTGAACAGGTCTTTCATTTCGGTGTATTTTACACTTACGCAACCATCCGTCCAGTTATAAAAATTATCAACCGTCCATTCTTCATTGGGTCTTGTGGCATGGATGGCAATACCATTTCCTATGTTGGCATTTTTTGGAATAAGGCCTTTTGCTTTACGCTGGTTAAATTTTTGAACGCTTACATCATTGGGATAATCCAGTAATAATTCGGGCCCCCATTTTTTATGTATCTTTTTAAGTATTACTTTAAACTGTCCGTCGGGGGTACGCTTATCGCCTTCTTTCATTTTATCGCTCAGGTCTTTGCTGCCAAAAACAATCGGGTAAGTAGCGTACCAGCCTTCATCGTCGTACACTTTTAATTCGTAATCGCTTTTATCAACAATAATGTAGTAGGGATTTTCTGCAGTATCGGCAACAACAGGTTTTGGCTTTTTAGCCAGTTTTGCTGTACGTGGTTTAGCAACAGTTTTTTTCTTTTTACCCTTATCAATAGTAAAAGAAACCAGCGCAATTAAAAAAATTGATAAAAAAATATGATTAAAACGAACCAGTTTCATGTCCTTTAATTTGTATTCCTGTTATGCAAACGCTGTGCCATGTAAAAATATTTTATAAGGGTGAATAACATTAACAAATTATAGGCAATGTGGAAAAATTACGGCTGAAGAAATATAGAATAGCCCTAAGTAGAAATACGGATTTGCATATTCAGCAATCTGTGTAAATGAAAAAAACTCCGGATAATGCCGGAGGTTGTATTTTAAACCCAACCCCTCGCCTGTTTACACCCGGGGTTCAACAGGCTGGGGGAATGAGTGAGAGAGCTTTTACCAGTTGCTGAAGCGAAAGCCAACTGTATATGGCCGCATATCAAGGCTATGATCGTACATAGATTTCGGACTGTAAGAGCCATAAAAACGTATTGGACCAAGGCCTAACTCTGCCACGTAGCTGAGCTTAAAAGTATTTAAATCATAATCACCTTTATTACGGTCTTTACCACGTTGGTCGCTTTTTTGTTTATTACGCTGGCTGAACAGATAGCCTGCACTAACACCTGCGCTAAGGCTGATACCTTTTTTGCGGCTATTGGGGTTGCTTACAAAATTGAGCATAACAGGTACTGTTAAATAATCTGTTGCCAGTTTATTTTTAGAAAAGCTGATGGAATCCCTGAAAATAAAAGGTGAATTGGTTTGTGTGGCTGTATAAGGTACAGGGCCACCTTCTTTATAACTTATTGAAGATTTATACCTGTAATTATTTATTTCCAGCCCAACGCCATATTTTAAATTAACATGGTGCTCTATTAAATTCAGCCGCTGCATAAAAAGCCAGATATTTACATTTACGCTTTTGCCGGAACGTAATTTAAAATCATTCTTATCCAGATCAGGATAACCTGGTCGGTTGATAAGGTAAGATCCTGCTGCAGTGGCGTAATTTGTTTTATCAGTGTAGTTATTAAATCCAACATCCACTATCCACCAGTTGGTGCTTACGTTAGGGTTCTTTTTCTTTGTTTTGTCTTTTCTGCCCATGGTAATATTTACATCCTTATCTTTTTTACCATTTTTAACGATGATGATACCTCCGATACGAATGGTATCTGATTTTTTTGTTGTTGTACTGTCTGTTTGAGCCGTTGCGGTTGAGCAAATAATTGCTGCCGCTAAAAATGTAATTAGCTGTTTCATGTTATCCTGTTTTAAAAATTATTTAATCGCAATGTCGAAGCCGGCAATCTTAATGCCGTTACCTGTTTTAATATTGGCGTTGCGTTCCACCAGGCGTTTTACTTTCCGGAAAAGCCCGCCGAGTTTAGATTTTTTGACATTGTCTTCCTTCATGTAAAGTACTTTGTCGTTATTAGCTTCCTCATCATTTCCCTGGGTAAAATTGGTATTTAAAGCATACCCATTAAGTACTTGTGTATTTGCTTTATCAACCTGCTGAGCAACTTCAACTTTATTTCCGGAGTTTATATCGATGTTTGCTCTTTCTGTTGGTGGTACGATTGCTATTGCTGTTTTGTTACCTTCACTATTGTTAAAATTATTATAAACGGGTTGCGGTAAATTATTACTGGGTTTTTTATTCTGTTTTTCTAAAGCAATGGTATTATTATCTTTCTGTACTGGCAAAATTTGTTTTACATTATTTTGTACGGCCTGATTATTTTTTTTGCTAACTGTATTTATTGTACCGCCGTTGTTTACAACTGCAGTGTTTTTATTGGTGCTGTTATTTTTTTCACCTTGTTCAGTTGTTGTAGTAGCAGTATTTGAAATAACCGGTGTTGTTTTAGTATCAGTTTTTTTAGCAACATCATTTACATCACCTGCTTTAGTCATATTATTAACCACGGAAATAGTAGCCCATGTGCCAAAGCCGAGTAATATTGCCGCAGCTGCAATTCTAAACCATGGCATACCTACTACTCTGCCCTTTTCTTTTTTGTACAATATTTTTTTATCGGGAAATACAATTGCAGTATCGGCCTGTAGTTTGGTTTGCTGTAATAAAGTAAATTCTTTATTAGCGGCAGCATCGGCAGCCAACAATTGCTGCATGTTTAATTTAGCAGCAGCACTTAATTCACCATCTATGTATAATAACAAATTCTCCTGCAATGGAGTTATTTCTTCTTTTAATAAAGTATGCTTGTTTTCAAAAACAACAGCATCTGAGTTAAAGATAGTTTGCTGCAGCATCAGCAGCTCTTCTTTTAAATCGGCATTTTCCTGCACAAATACCTCAACAGCATTCCTGTCCGCAGCAGATAATTCATTATCTACATACAGCAGAAAAAACTCTTCGTAATTATGTCGGTTAATATTCATTTTTATTAGTTGTCAGATGACAGATATTTGTTGTTAGAAAAGCAGCTACTACCGCCTGTCAACTAACAGCTGTCATCTAAATTACATTTTCCACTTTTACAATATACTCCCTCAACAGCAATCTGGCCCTGTGCAAATAAACTTTTACCTGGCTTTCATTCAACCCTGTTATTTGTCCAATTTCTTCGTAACTGTAACCCTCATAATCTTTCAGCATCACCAAACTCCGTTGTGTTTCACTCAGTTTAGATAAAGCTTCATTTAATATGCGCTTGGTATCATGCTTTTGAAAGGTGCTTCCCTTTGCATCATCATTAAATTCTTCTTTTAAACTGATCCTTTTATTTTTCCTGATATGGTCAATCATCTGGTTGTAGGCAACGGTAAACAAAAAGCTTTTACTTCTTTCATTATCTACGGTTTCCCGGCTTACCCACATTTTTTCAAACGCCCCCTGCACCACATCCCTGGCATCCTCTTCATGCCTCAGGTTTTTGAGGATAAAGCGGTACACATTATCTGCATACAGGTTTACGCATTCATTGTATTCTCTCTCCGTCATACAGGTGTTAGGCGTTGGTTTTTTGTATTATACGAAGGTCTGTAATAAAAAGTTACAGGAAAAGTGGATTTTTTTGAAATAGAGGGCCAATTGTGCTGATTTAACTAATAATCGCTGATTATATCAGTGTAAATCAGCCTAAATTTGTTTCAAACTAAACGCACTATGAACCAATCTTTCGTAAACCGTATTGCCACCGAAGTAGAAGAAATAAAGACCGCCGGCCTGTTTAAAATCGAACGCATTATTGCCAGTGAGCAAGGGGCAGAAATTATTGTTGGCGGAAAAAACGTGTTAAACTTTTGTGCCAATAACTATCTTGGCTTATCCAGTCACCCAAAGGTAGTGGCGGCTGCCAAAAAATATATTGACCTCCGTGG
>JAYVJU010000114.1:0-5994 GCA_043769035.1 Ferruginibacter sp. | reverse complement strand
CCGGTGAGTTAGCTGGCTTTTCTCCATTTAATACTTGTACTATTGTTGGTATTGTATCTCCATACTCATATCCCCGAAAGCCATGCACAGTTAATCCGGCTGAATGACTTAATAAATTTCGCAGCGAAATCTTTTTTCCTTTTGAGATGCTGTCATAAGGGAATTTCCATGTCTTTAAGTAATTGTTGATATCTGCATCAAGATCAATTTTATTTTGTTGTACTAGTTTTAAAACACCAAGACTGTTCAATGATTTACTGATGGACGCTGCCTGGAACCTTGTGTTAGTGGTCACGGGTCTTTTTTCCTGTTCATCTGCAGTCCCGTATCCTTTGGCCCAGTCAATCTTATAATTTTTAATAATAGCCACACTTACTCCTTTAATATTGTAAGCGGCCATTTGCCGCTCCAGGTTGAGGTGCAATAATGAATCACCGTATATAACTTCTGGACTAAGACTGTTTTCTACAAGTTGCCTTCTTGCATCAGGTGTTTGTTGCGATTTTACGTTTAAGCACAACAGGAGTGCAATAAGGCTTATATAATATTTCATTACGTGGTTTAGTTTAGATTTATGTTATTTCGTTGCGGCGGTTTTTTGCACAAATACAAGTTAAATAAAAAGCTGTAACTGCGGAAACCCCGCTGGAACTTATAAGGTAGCATTTTACACAACGGCTGCAGAATTAGTTAAAGTGAAATTAATATAATCAAGATTTTCTGTACATGCATCTGTTGATTTTTTAAAACCAAGTTTTTCTAAAAGTTTTGTTGAATGCTGGTTGTCAATATGAGTAAAGGCTTCTATTTTTTGCAGTGTCATTGTTTCAAATACATAGTCAATAACTTTTTCGGCTGCTTCCTTCATTATTCCTTGTCCTTGAAAATTTGTCAAAAGTTCATAGCCTATTTCACACTTATTTTTTTCTTCCGAAAAATCAAAAAGGCAGATTGTACCAACAAATGTTTTGCTGTTTGTTAAAGTTATTGCCCAATAAAGTACATCATTTTTTTTAATGCTGTTATTAATTGTGTTGATAAAATTTATTGCATCTTCAATTGTTTTGCTTGGCTGCCTGTCAAGATATTTGTTTATTTCAGGGGAAGAACGAAGTGTAAAAATATTTTGTTTATCAGTTGTTGATAATTGCCGCAGCGTAAGTCTGTCTGTTGCTAAAATTGGAAAGGGAATAAAATTTCTGGTTACCATTTTTTTATGCCATTTGTTTTTTATGCAACTCTTAAAATCTTTTCCATCTTTCTGCCTTTTGCCAATTCATCCACCAACTTGTCTAAATACCTTGTTTGCTTTGTTAAAGGATTTTCAATTTCTTCTATCCGGTAACCACAGATAACTCCTGTTATTAGGTGAGCATTGGGATTTAATCTGGCTTTCTTAAAGAATGTTTCAAAAGTTGCTTTCCCGTCAATCATTTCTTTAAGTTTTTTGTCATCAAAGCCGGTCAGCCATTTTATTACCTGGTGCAATTCGGCTTTTGTTCTGCCTTTACTTTCAACTTTTGTGATGTAGTGCGGATAAACTGATGCAAATGTCAGTTTTGCTATCCGCTCATTGTGTTCGGGTGTTACTTTCATCGTCTTTAATTTTTTTGTTCATAGTATTATTACACTACAGTTACAAAATACGAATTTATGCCGATGTTGTGTTTAGCGATTTTTATACTGTTATTGTTGCAGCATGTTCAGTTTTGGGGTCGTAGATGCAATAGGGACACGCCTAAACAAACAAGCCCCATTCATCTTCAAATTCATCTTTTTTAAAAGTAGTAACCCATGCTTTAAAAAGTTCTCTGAAGTTGTCTATCTCATCACGTATTACCTGGCGGTGCTGTGGTTCCATCATGCCTTCCAGCATAAAACTATTGGTAGATATTTTTATGAATTGTGCATTCTTTCTTATGATAGCGGCATTTTCCATACGTATGGTATAAAGCCCGGCTTCGGAGCTTTTAATTTTAACTGCTACCTCGTATGCATCACCCATTATCATATTCACATGGTCGTCCATCATTTCCTTATTTAAAAAATCTTCGTCAGTGGGTGTATGCAAACTGTCAAATGCAGCTTTTAAAACAGTCATTACCGTACCCCATTGCAGGTACATTGCTTTGCAGGCGGCTTTGGTGTCATCAGATTTCCATTCTTCACCTTCTTCTTTATCACCAAACTCATGGTCATCCCATGGAGGCAGATCGTTCAAATCATCATCATTCATAAAATAAAATATTAGTTAGAAATATATTCTTCAATATGGGTAGAGAAAAGTGGCAGCACTACAACACAACCTATTTTCAGCAGCAGGGTTTCACACAAAATATTTTCATTATTACAGCAGTATGCAGTGAAAACCCTGCCGGAGAGCCAAACCGGGGCAAAGGAGCAAAATGATTTTACCACTCTTGAAATATAATGCCTACTTGTACATCTTTTAAAGCAAATTCTTTTGCACTCCATGGGCGGAGAGTAATTTTCTTTAGGTTTGGATGAAGAAATTCAGGATGAGATTTAGAAACCTTTTCATAAACTTCTTCAATATTTTTAGTCACTAACCTAAACTCAGGATAATGTTCTTTTGCAAGCGCTGCATTTTCAAAAAGATTTATACGTAATCCATCTTTTTCCAATACACAAAATGGCTGGCTGGATTTTATTTCATCATGTCCAATAGTAAAACCCAGGCAGTCGACAAACAATTTCAAACCATCAGTAATATTGACATAAAAAACATTTGGAACCAGTTTTTCAAAATTCATTGCTTAATTTTTTTATTTTCCTGTCCCGGCGGGGCTTTTGCACAAATACAAGTTAAATAAAAAATTGCAACTATAAACCCCGTTGTATCCTGCTCAACAATAAAATGGGAGTAACACATAAAATTGTTACTCCCATTTTATAAAAAATTTTAAATTATAATCCGGCTATCAGTTCGGTAGCCATCTTTACATAATCATCATTTTTAGCTTTTGTAGCCAGTTCTGTGCAGGTGGCAGCTGCTGCTTTACTGGCTGCTTTATCGCCCAGTTTTTTGTGAATACGGGCTTTAAGCAGGTACATCCAAAAAGCCTCTTTATTGGTTTCCAAAGCTTTGTTTACCCAGCTAAGTGCCTGGTTCATGTCTTTGCCATTATCATAGTAATAAGATGCCGCATTAAAATAAGGCTTGCTGTCTTTATTCATGGCATCATCTATCTGCTTCATTACTTTAGCATCGGTATTAGCGGTTACAGCAAACTGTAGATAGGTATTCTCCCACATCAGTTCCACATTTAAACTGCTGCCGGTAATATTGGCAAAGTTGATGGTAAAGTTTTCTACTGTAAATGGTGTTTTAATTACATCTGCCTGCACACGTACTACATCGTTCTCTTGTTTGTAGGCACTGGGTTGGTTTACGGTAACGTCTTTAGATATAATGATGGTCCATTTATCTGCCTCGGGTATGGTAAGTAAACCATACTTACCTGCTTTTACTTCTTTACCGCCAATGGTTACATCATCGCTAAAGGTAAGGGTAGTGGCGTTATTGGCACCGGTGCGCCATACTTTGCCATAAGGTACAAGGTCGCCCATTACTGTACGGCCTTTTTTTGCCGGGCGGCTGTAATTTAATTCAACCGAGCCCAAACTAAAGTTTTGTTTTACAGTTTGTGTAGGCGATGGTTGTGGTGTAGTTAATGTTTGTGCATTTGCCAGTGATAATATCAACACGGCATTTAACAGGAATACTATTTTTTTCATGATGTATTTTTTAGGTAGCAAATGTAAGTAATAAGCAAATGATAAGTTAGCGAAATATTTAAATAAATAAAACACTGGCATTAGCAATTGAATTATTAATATTTCTTCCCCATTCTGATCCGGGTTCTAAATCTTTGTCAGACCAGGCACAAACCTGGTCCTGCATGCGTAAAGGTTCAAGATGAGTTAATATTTTATTCAAATAATTTTCATCTTCATAAGCATAGCTAATGAAGACCGGTGAACGTAAATTCATTTTGTAAAGTATTAGATAGGTTTTATTACTTGTACTTTAAATATTTAGTTCCGGTATAAGTTTTGGTTGCTGTTATAATAACAACTTTTACGGTGCCTTCTTTTTGTATTTCAAAACTGGCTTTAGGGAAACCTATTCCACCTTCAAAAGTGTTGTTACCAATATATTTAAGACTTGAAAAAAGCTGCCCGTTTCTTTTCATAAACAACAGGTCGTCATTTTTAATAAACTCTACAGTATTATCATCTCCAACATCATAAAGCCCGGTAATTTTGTCATAAACATTTTTGTCGAGCGGAATTTCTTTAATCATAATAACATTAAAAACGATCTCACTTACACCTGCTTTATTTTTAGTAATAGTAAGTATCCTGTTTACTGCCTGTGGCGATGAAGCCCACTTGTCTGTTTCAACATATTTACCTCCTTTAAAATAGATTTGCGTTATTAAGTCCTGTTGATTGGGTACAGATACCCTCATGTGTATATGTGCAGGCCGCCATGATGACTCATCAGTTGGATTTGCTTTATAGGGAACCGGTAAAATAGATTTAAATTCATATTTTCCATCAGCTTTTGTTTTTTGTCCGCCACGGTATTTATATTCGTCGGAGGCATTATCATACACTTCATTTTCATCGCAATGCCATATTTCAACCAAGGCATTGCTGATGGGTGTTTTTCCATCCTTTTTAAAAATACTTCCTTTTAAAACGATGGGTGTGCCTTTTGTATAGGGTAGTATAAGGTTAGATTTTAATGGAGCACCCGGCCTGTAAAACGGGCCAAGAATATCTGTTGTTGTCGGTGTGTCGCCTTCAAAAATTTTACCATTCCAGTTTAAACTCCCGAATGCACTAATGCTGAGCACTGTAAGCGACGAATTTTTAATGAATGTTCTGCGTTGCATAACAATTGGTTTTGGTTGGTTAAGGTTAAATGTTGTTATTGGGTTGAGTTAACACACGAAACAGATTATTGAAGCCTGTTACTTCCATTTTCTGTAACACAAACAGGGAGAAGTAAAAGGAAGTAAAAGCCCTTGCACAAGCAAGCAGCAGCTTTTGTTATTTAAGCCATTAGGATAAAATACATCCTGTATTTGCAGGTATCAATCTTTTTTGTCGCCAGGTTCCGGCTTTTTCGTTTCATCCTTGCCTTCTTTAGCGGCTTTTTCTTTGGCAGCTTTTTCGGCAGCTTCTCTTTTCATTTCTTCTTTTTCGGCAGGTGTTGGTGGGGCAAATGTTGGCATACATGGTTAGGTTTTATAGTTAAAAATAAATTGAGGGCAATTAATATAGCAGGTAAATTAATTATTGATTACCTGTATTGCTAACGTACAATAAATTTATGGAGGATACCGCCAGTTGGTAAAATATGGCATAGAGACAAAGAAATAGCCGCTATTTCTCTAACTCTTCAATAGTTTTCTTCGCTGCAGCCAGCCGTATCTTTTTATTTTTTTCCACCAGTTTAGCCGTTGCCCATTTTTCTACTTTATGGTGCAGCGGCACCAGCAATGCCGCAATGCAAACCAATGCCAGCAACATCAGCACAGGATTGTGGTGTGTAATACGTTCTAAAAAAGGATGCAGCAATAAATTTAAAAACTCAAACACAATTAATAAAGCCACTACGCCAAAAAACTCAATCATTTTTGTATTGGTGATAAAACTGCTGCTGAGGAGTAAATAAAGAGAGAATAATACAATAATGCCAAGGGCAATTAATGCGTATTGGATGTTTTGTTTGCGTTCATCTTCGGCTTTTAATTTTTCAGCTTCAACTTCTTGGTGGCGTAAATCTTCGGAAAAACTAAGCTGTTGCAACTGCTGGTTTGCTTTCATACTATAAATACTATCGTTAGCTATTTGATATAATTTAATATACTTTAAAGCACTGTCGCTATTGGTTTTTTCATATATTTCTGCAAGTAGTTTTGCTGGGTTCATCCCCAAATAAAATGTAGCCTTATTATT